>JANPKR010000216.1:0-1626 GCA_031426175.1 Hydrogenophaga sp.
GCCCCGCAGAACAAGGCAAACAGGGCGCCCAGCAACACGGCGGCAGGGCTGCGCCGGGGGGCTGATGAGGAGCGGATCGCGAGGGACATGCCTTGTAGATGGCAAACCCCGTGCCAGGTTGAAAAAACCCAGCTGAATCAACGACTTGGAATGAAAACCTCTTTTGCCGACTCGCAAGAGCGGGCGGCGAGGGCCTCAAACCCCTGTTTTTGTCGTCAAACAGCGACAGCTGGTGTCATCTGCGGTACAAAAGCCAATGAAATCAACGAGATGGCGCTGTCACTCATCGGCGACAGCATCTCCGGGAATACCCGAAGAACCCGGCGTGGCGTCGCTTTTGAAGAGTCCGGGCGTGAGCGCGTGTTTTTGCAGCAGTCGGTAGAACTCGGTGCGGTTGCGCTGGGCCAGGCGGGCCGCGTCGGCCACGTTGCCGTCGGTCATCTTGAGCAGTCCCACCAGGTACTCGCGCTCGAAGCGCTGCTTGGCGTCGGCAAAGCTCAGCACCTCCACCGACGGCGTGCGCAGCGCGCGCTGCACCAGCGCCAGCGACACCAGCGGCGTGGTGGACAGCGCGCAGACCTGCTCGACCACGTTGTAGAGCTGACGCACGTTGCCGGGCCAGGCCGACATGGTGAGCGCCTTGAGCGCCTCGGGCGCAAACCCCGAGCTGCGTTTGCCGTACTTGGCGGCGAGCTTGGCCAGGAAATGGTTGGCCAGCAGCGGAATGTCTTCGCGCCGCTCGGCCAGCGTGGGCAGGGTCAGCGTGACCACGTTGAGGCGGTAATACAGGTCTTCGCGGAACTGCGCCGTGGCCATGGCTTCTTCGAGGTCGCGGTGGGTGGCCGAGATGATGCGCACGTCCACCGGCAGCGACTGGCTCGACCCCAGCGGGCGCACCGCGCGCTCCTGCAGCACGCGCAGCAGCTTCACCTGTAGGGCCGGCGGCATGTCTCCGATCTCGTCGAGCAGCAGCGTGCCACCATCGGCCGCCTGAAACAGGCCCTTGTGGTTGGCCACGGCGTCGGTGAAGGCGCCTTTCATGTGGCCGAAGAGCTCGGATTCAAGCAGCGCCTCGGGAATGGCGCCGCAGTTCACCGCGATGAAGGGTTTGCTTGCGCGCGCGCTGGCTTTGTGGATGGCACGCGCCAGCATTTCCTTGCCCGTACCCGAGTCGCCGCGCAGCAGCACGCTCGCATCGCTCTGAGCCACCATGCGCGCTTCGGCCAGCAGGTCGGCCATGCGGTTGGATCGGCTCACGATCTCGCCGCGCCAGGCTTCGTCCACCCGCGCGCTGTCGCTCGCTGGCGCGCCCAACGCCAGGGCCTGTGCGATCTTTTCCAGCAGTTCCTTGGCGTCGTAGGGCTTGGTGAGGTAGGTGAAGACGCCGCGCGCCGTGGCCTCCACCGCGTCGGGAATGGTGCCGTGCGCGGTGAGCAGAATCACGGGCAGTGAGGGGTGGCGCTTGCGGATCTCGTCGAACAGGGCCAGACCGTCCTTGCCTGGCAGGCGCACGTCGGAGAGCACCATCTGCGGCCGCTCGATGTCCAGCTGGCTGAGCGCCGCTTCGGCCGAGCCGACCGAGGTGACCTGGTAACCCGCCGAGCCCAGGCGCATCGCCAGCAGGCG
>JANPKR010000217.1:0-2307 GCA_031426175.1 Hydrogenophaga sp.
CATCGTGAGCAACGTCGAGGGCATGCTGGTCGACGGCATGACCAGCATGGACGTGCTCAAGGCCACCTTCCCGGCCGGCACGCTCACCGGCGCGCCCAAGGTGCACGCCATGGAGCTGATCGACCAGCTGGAGCCGACCAAACGCGGCATCTACGGCGGTGCGTGTGGCTACCTCAGTTATGCGGGCGACATGGACGTGGCGATCGCGATTCGCACCGGCATCATCAAGGACCAGACCCTCTACGTGCAGGCCGCGGCCGGCGTGGTGGCCGACTCGGTGCCCGAGATGGAGTGGAGGGAAACGGAGCACAAGGCACGTGCGCTGCTGCGCGCGGCTGAACTGGTTGAGGAGGGTCTGGAATGAGCGCGAACAAACCGCTTCTGAGCGCCGCCGGGCCGTCCCAAGGCGCGAAAGCCCCCTTGGGGGGCAGCGACCCACGCGCAGCGGGAGAGCGTGGGGGCCTCAAGGTGTTGATGGTGGACAACTACGACTCGTTCACCTTCAACATCGTTCAGTACCTCGGCGAGTTGGGGGCTGAGGTGACCGTGGTGCGCAACGACGAGATCACAGTCGACGAGATCGATCAACGACTGGCGGCCGGAAAGATCGACCGCTTGGTGATTTCGCCTGGCCCGTGTTCGCCCGCCGAAGCCGGCATCTCGGTCGCGGCGATTCAGCACTTTGCCGGCCATCTGCCCATCCTCGGCGTGTGCCTGGGTCACCAGGCCATTGGCGCCGCGCTGGGCGGAACGGTGGTGCGCGCGCAGGAACTCATGCACGGCAAGACCAGCGTCATCACCACCAAACAGGTGGGCGTGTTCGCGGACCTGCCTGAGCAGTTCACCGTGAACCGTTACCACTCGCTGGCGATCCGCCGCAGCGACTGCCCGCCCGAACTGGAGGTGACCGCCTGGACCGATGACGGCGAGATCATGGGCGTGAAGCACAGGACGCTCGCGATCGAGGGCGTGCAGTTCCACCCCGAGAGCATCCTCACCGAACACGGGCACGCGATGCTCAAGAACTTTCTGGAGCAAAAACCATGAAGTTGGTCGACCTGCGCAGCGACACGGTGACCCAACCCACGCCGGCCATGCGCGAAGCCATGATGGCCGCGCCCCTGGGCGACGACGTGTTCGGCGACGACCCGTCCGTCAATGCGCTGCAGGACAGGATTGCAACCATCACAGGCAAGGAAGCCGCGCTGTTCATGGCCAGCGGCACGCAGAGCAACCTGTGCGCGATGCTGGCGCACTGCGAGCGCGGCGACGAATACATCGTGGGCCAGAACGCCCACACCTACCGCTACGAAGGTGGCGGCGCGGCCGTGCTGGGCAGCATCCAGCCGCAGCCGCTGGCGCAAAACGCCACCGGGCAGATGCAGCTGGCCGACATTGCCGCCGCCATCAAGCCCGACGACCCGCACTTCGCGCGCACGCGCCTGCTGTGCCTGGAGAACACCTGGAACGGCCACCCCATGCCCGCCAATTACCTGGACCAGGCAACCGCACTGGCGCGCGAACACGGCCTGGCGGTGCACCTCGACGGCGCGCGCGTGTTCAACGCGGCGGTGGCCGCAGGAGGCGAGCCGTTCACCGCGTTGCGCGTCATTGTCGATCGCTTCGACAGCGTCTCTGTCTGCTTCAGCAAGGGCCTGGGCGCGCCCGTGGGTTCGGCGCTGTGCGGCTCCAAAGACCTGATCCGCCGCGCGTTGCGCTGGCGCAAGATGCTCGGCGGCGGCCTGCGCCAGTCGGGCCTGCTCGCGGCCGCGGCGCACCACGCGCTGGACCACCACATCCACCGCCTGGCCAACGACCACGCGCTTGCGCAGCGCCTCGCGCAGGGGCTGGCCGGCATCGACGGCCTTGCTGTGCGTTCCGCGCAGACCAACATCGTGTTCGTCGACGTGGCGAACGGGCGCGGCCCCGATCTGCTGGCGCACCTGGCGTGCGATGGCGTGCTCGCAACCGGGCTGATCGGTTTGCGCTTCGTGACCCACCTGGACGTCGATGCGGAAGGCATCGACCGCGCGATCGCCAGCACCCGAGCGTTTTTTGCGCAAGGCAGCGCTGCATCTGGCGCGCGGGCGACCGGTACGGCTGTCTACTGACAACGGGAGCACGGCCATGCCCGACTTGCCGCAACTCCTGCTCTTCATCGCGGCCGGCTGGCTACTCAACCTCACGCCTGGCCCGGACGTGCTGTACATCGTGACCAACGCGTTGAAGAGCGGCGTGCGCGCCGGCATCGTGGCCGCGTTGGGCATCGTCAGCGGCTGCTTCGTGCACGTGTTCGCCGCCGCCATC
>JANPKR010000218.1:0-1683 GCA_031426175.1 Hydrogenophaga sp.
CGACGACCTCACCGGCAAGCGCCTGGGCCGTGCGAGCAGCGGCACCTTCCGCACCGCCGACGTGGTGGGCCTGGACACCATGGCCCACGTGGTCAAGACGCTGCAGGACAACCTGAGCCTGGAGACCGACCCGTTCTACGGCAGCTTCGGCACACCGCCGGTGCTGGCCAAACTGCTGGAGCTCAAGAACCTGGGCCAGAAGACCAAGGCCGGTTTCTTCAAGAAGGTGGGGCGCGACATCCTGCGCTTTGACCTGGACAGCGAAGACTACGTGCCCGCCGGTGAAAAGGCCGACGAGGTCTACGGCCGCATGCTCAAACGCCCGGCCGTCGAACGCCTGAAACTGCTGCGCAACGCCGAAGGCCCGCAAGGCCAGTTTCTCTGGGCGATTTTGCGCAACAGCTTCCACTACGCGGCCGTGCATCTGGCCACCATTGCCGACACCGCGCGCGACGTGGACCAGGCCATGCGCTGGGGCTTCGGCATGAAGCAAGGCCCATTCGAGCTCTGGCAAGAGGCGGGCTGGCTGGAGGTGGCGAAGATGGTTCAGGAAGACATCGACGCCGGCAAAGCGCTCTCCAAGGCGCCGCTGCCCGCGTGGGTGTTCAAGGGCCCCGTGGCCGAGGCCGGTGGCGTGCACACCGCGCAAGGTTCGTGGAACCCCACGAAAGGCGAGTTCCAGGGTCGCCTGCAGTTGCCCGTGTACCAGCGCCAGCACTTCCCCGAGCTGTTGCTCGGCGAAGCCGGACCGAAGTTCGAGACCGCCGGCACCACCATCGAAGAGAACGATGCCATCCGCATCTGGTCGCTGGACGGGCAGGTGCTGATCGCCAGCATCAAGACCAAGATGCACGCCATCAGCCCCGAGGTCTGCGAAGGCCTCATGGCGGCGGTGGACCTGGCGGAGAAGGAATACCAGGGCCTGGTGGTCTGGTCGGGCGACGAGCCCTTCAGCGCCGGCGCCGACCTGCAAGCCATGTTGCCGGCCTTCATGGCGGTGGGCGTGAGCGCGATCGAAGACGCCGAAGGCTTCATGCAGCAGACCATGCTGCGCCTGCGTTACGCCAACGTGCCGGTGGTCAGTGCCGTGCGCGGCCTGGCGCTGGGCGGTGGCTGCGAGCTGGCCGTGTACAGCGCGCGGCGTGTGGTGCACATGGAGAGCTACATCGGTCTGGTGGAAGTCGGTGTGGGTCTCGTGCCTGGCGCCGGCGGCCTCACCTACATTGCCCGCCGCGCGGCCGAGAACGCCGAAACCTCCACCGGCAAGGACCTGCTGCCCTTCCTCACCGAAAGCTTCACCGCCGCGGCGATGGCCAAGGTGGGCACCAGCGCGCTGGAGTCGCGCAAGCTCGGCTTCGTGCTGCACTCCGACGTGATCGTGCCGCACAAGGACGAACTGCTGTTCGTGGCCATCAACGAAGCGAAGGGCATGTTCAACGGTGGCTACCGCGCACCGCACAAGCGCCTGTTCCCGGTGGCCGGCCGCGACGGCAAGGCCACCATCCTGGGCAGCCTGGTCAACATGCGCGACGGCGGCTTCATCAGCCAGCACGACTTCCACATTGCATCGCTGATCGCCAACGTGGTGACCGGTGGCGACGTGGAGCCGGGCACGCTGGTGAACGAGGACTACCTCATGACGCTGGAGCGCCGGGCTTTCTGCTCGCTGATCGTGCATCCCAA
>JANPKR010000219.1:0-3216 GCA_031426175.1 Hydrogenophaga sp.
GCGCCCTTGGCCAGGGCGTCGTCGATCAGTTCGTTGCAGTGGTGGACCGTGCCCATGCCGATCACCGAGCCCAGCACCACCGGCTCGGGCTTGCGAGGGTCGCCCAGCGGCAGGGCCTTGGCCTTGTCGGCGAACTTCTTCACGAAGGTATCTGCAATCTTGCTGTCCACGATGATGCGTTCGGTGCTCATGCAGATCTGGCCGCTGTTGGCAAACGCGCCGAAGGCCGCGCCGTTGACGGCATCGTCCAGATTGGCGTCGTCCAGCACCACCAGCGGCGCCTTGCCGCCGAGTTCGAGCACCACGGGCTTGAGGTATTTCGCGCAGGTGGCCGCGATGATCTTGCCGACCTTGGTGGAGCCGGTGAAGTTCACGCGGCGCACGGCCGGGTGGGCCACCATGGCTTCGACCACGGCACCGGCGTCGGCCGGGGCGTTGGTGATGTAGTTCACCACGCCGGGCGGAAAGCCCGCGTCCTGGAAGGCTTCGATGATCAGCTGGTGAGTACGCGGGCAGTTCTCGCTGCCTTTCAAGATCACGGTGTTGCCGCAGGCCAGCGGCACGCAGATGGCGCGCACGGCCAGGATGACGGGCGCGTTCCAAGGCGCAATGCCGAGCACCACACCGGCGGGCTGGCGAATGCCCATGGCGAGCGACCCTGGCACGTCCGACGGGATCACCTCGCCGGCCACTTGCGTGGTGAGCGCGGCGGCCTCGCGGATCATGCCGGCGGCCAGCATCACGTTGAAGCCGCCCCACATGCCGGTGGCGCCGGTCTCGGCCGACACGGCTTCGATGAACGCGGGCGTCTTGGCTTCCAGCGCGTCGGCGGCCTTGAGCAGCAGCGCGCGGCGCAGGCTGGGGCCGGTTTCGCTCCAGGTCTTGAAGGCCTCGGCAGCGGCTTCCACCGCCATCACGGCGTCGGCCGGTGAGGCGGCGGGCGCGCGCGTGGCCACGCTGCCGTCGAGCGGGTTGCGGCGCTCGAAGGTGGCGCCTTTTTCGGCGGTGACCTTGAGGCCGTTGATGAGCATGGACATGTCGGACATGGGGTTCTCCTTGGGTTCAGATGAAAGGGTTGTCAGGTGGTGGCCACGGCCTTGCGGCGCTGCACGGCATCGGCCGCGCTGGTGGTGCCGGTGGCGGGGTCCTTGTCGGCGCCGAGGTAGGCCTCGCGGATCACGGTTGAGCGCGCGAGCAGCCTGGCCGGGCCGCTGGCCACCAGCGTGCCGCGCTCCATCACGTACCCACGGTCGGCCACCGCGAGCGCTTTCTTCACGTTCTGCTCGACCATCAGAACTGTGGTGCCGGCATCGGCAATGCGGCGCACGATGGTGAGCAGCTCGTCGACCATCTTGGGCGCGAGACCCAGCGAGGGTTCATCGAGCATGAGCAGGCGCGGCGCGCACATCATGGCGCGCGCCACGGCCACCATCTGCTGCTCGCCACCGCTCATGGTGCCGGCCAGCTGCGTGGCGCGTTCCTTGAGTTTGGGGAAGTCCACAAAGGCCTGGGCCAGGCGCTCGGCGCGTTGCGCCTTGGGCACCAGCCAGCCGCCGAGCTCCAGGTTCTCCGTCACCGTGAGCTGCGGAAACAGCTGGCGGCCTTCTGGCACCAGGGCCACGCCGGCCTGCACGATCTCGTGCGTCTTCTCGGGCATCTCGGTGCCGTCGAGCAGCACCGAGCCGCCGCGCGGGATCAGGCCGTTGAGCGCCTTGAGCAGCGTGGTCTTGCCCGCGCCATTGGGGCCGAGCACCACCGTGAGGCCGGGCTGGATGTCGAGCTGCAGGTCGCGCAGCACGAGAAAGGCGCCGTAGCCGGCGGAGAGGCCGTTGACCTTGAGCCGCGCGCGGGCGCCGCCACCGAGTTCAAAGGGGGTTGGGCGGTACCACATCATGCGGTGGTCTCCTCGGTCTCATTCATCTCGTCGCCCAGGTAGGCCTCGATCACCTCGGCGTTGCGCACCACCTCGGCCGGCGTGCCGTCGGCGATCTTCTTGCCCTGGTGCAGCACGATGACGCGCTCCACATGGCGCAGCAGCGTGGTCACGGCGTGCTCGATCCAGACCACGGTGAGGTCGAGCTCGTCGCGCAGGCGGCGGATCAGCCGGGCCATTTCCTCCACCTCGTTTTCGGTCAGGCCAGCGGCGACTTCGTCGAGCAGCAGCATGCGCGGGCGCGTGGCCAGCGCCATGCCGATTTCCAGCAGGCGCTGTTGCGACGGTGTGATGGCAGCGGCGGGCAGATCGGCCTGGGCACTCAGTCCAATGAGTCCGAGGATGCTCTCGGGCGTGCGCAGCACCCAGGGCACGGTGGTCTCTTCGCCCCACCAGATGTACTTGCGTGGGCGACGACCGGCGAACTTCAGACCGAAGGCGATGTTGTCGCGCACCCGCATGTCGGCGAAGGTGCGTGGCGTCTGGAACGTGCGCGCGAGACCGTTGGCGGCGAAGCGGTGCGGACCTTTGCCCGCCAGCTCGCGCCCCTGCACCGTGAGTGCACCGCTGGTGGGCTGGGTCACGCCCGAGATGGCGTTGAAGAAGGTGGTCTTGCCCGCGCCGTTGGGGCCGATGATGCCGACGAGTTCACCGGGCATGAAGCGCGCGCTCACGGCGTCCACGGCGATGAGGCCGCCGAAGCGCACGGTGATGTCGCGGGCGTCGAGCAGGGGCTGGCGATCAGAAGACATCGCGGCGCTCCCTCAGGCTTTTCTCGAGTTGCTTGCGGCGTTTGGTTGCACCGCTCAGGTCGTCGCGCGTCTCCGTCCACCAGGCTTTGGCGCCATCGCGCCAGCCCCGGAAAGTTTCCGCGCGCAGCGAAGCCAGACCACCGGGCAAATACAGCACCGAGAGAATGAGCAGCAACCCGAGCGACATCATGTAGATCTGAGGCACCTGCAGGCGCAGCGTTTCAGCCAGCACGCTGAAGACGATGGCCGCGATCAGCGGGCCCCACAGCGTGGCGGCGCCACCGATGAGTGCAATGAGCACGGTCTGGAAACCGATGAAGGGGTTGAACACGGTGTGCGGGTCGATGTAGGTCCAGCGCACCGACATGGCCGCGCCCACCGCGCCGGCCACGGCGGCCGTGAGCGCGAAGCCCGCCACCTTCACCCAGCGCGTGTTCACGCCGAGCGTCTGGGCGCGCTGCTCGTCGGCCCCGATGCCGAGCATGGCCAGGCCAAAACGCGTGCGCCGGATGGTGATGGACAACGCCACCG
>JANPKR010000220.1:0-2525 GCA_031426175.1 Hydrogenophaga sp.
TGAAAACGGCGCGCCTGGGTTACGACGGCAAGGGCCAGGTGCGCGTGGCCACCCGCGAAGAGCTGGCCACCGCCTGGGAAGGCCTGAACAAGGTGCCCTGCGTGCTGGAGAAGCTCATGCCGCTGCGCGGCGAGTGCTCGGTGATCGTGGCGCGCAGCGCCGACGGCCAGACCGTGAGCTTCCCGGTGCAGAGGAACACGCACCACGACGGCATCCTCGCCATCACCGAGGTATACGAAGGCGCACTGGACGCGGCCCTGGCCGCGCGCGCGCAGGCCAGCACGGTGGCCCTGGCGAACCACCTCAACTACGTGGGCGTGCTGTGCGTCGAATACTTCCTGGTCGACACCGCCAACGGCGTGGACCTGATCGTCAACGAGATGGCGCCGCGCCCGCACAACAGCGGCCACTACACACAAAACGCCTGCGACATCTCGCAGTTTGAAGCGCAGGTGCGCACGCTCGCCGGCCTGCCGCTGCCCACGCCGCGCCAGCACAGCCCGGCCATCATGGTCAACCTGCTGGGCGACCTCTGGTTTGCGCCCAATGCCGTGCGCGACAAGGTGAGCGAGCGCGGTGTGTCGCCGCCCTGGGCGCAGGTGCTGGCCCTGCCAGGCACCCACCTGCACCTCTACGGCAAACTGAGCGCCCGCCCCGGCCGCAAGATGGGCCACCTCAACATCACCGCGCCCACCGTGGCCGAGGTGCGCGAGACCGCGGCACGGGTGTTGACGCTCCTCGGTCTGCCCCCGCTCGCCGCCTGACCCTCCCATGCCGCTGTTGCTGAACGCTGCTGATGCGTCTGCCGTGGAGCAAGCGGCGCGACGACTGGCTTCGGGCTCTTTGGTGGGCATGCCCACCGAAACCGTGTATGGCCTGGCGGCCGACGCCGACAACGCGACCGCCGTGCACCGCATCTTCGAAGCCAAAGGCCGCCCGGCCGACCACCCGCTGATCGTGCACCTCGCGCCCGGCACCGACGCACAAGGTTGGCGCGCCGGGGTTGACCATTACGCACGCGATGTGCCGGCCTTTGCCAATGCGCTCATGAACGCCTTCTGGCCCGGCCCGCTCACGCTGATCCTGCCGCGCCGCGTGGGTGTGGCAGCGGTGGCCACCGGCGGGCAGGACTCGGTGGGATTGCGCTGCCCGGCTCACCCGGTGGCACAAGCGCTGCTCACAGCAGCAGCGGCACACGGCGTGAGCGGTGTGGCCGCGCCCAGCGCCAACCGCTTCGGCCGCGTGAGCCCGACCACCGCCGCCCACGTGCTGGAGGAATTTGCCGAACTGCCGGACGCCAGCCTGCTCATCCTCGATGGCGGCGCCTGCCCGGTGGGCATCGAATCCACCATCGTCGACGCCACACGCGCCTGGCCTGTGCTGCTGCGCCCGGGCATGGTCAGCGCCGCGCAGATCGAGGCGGTGTGCAAGCAGCCACTGCGTGAACGCGACGACGCCGCACCACGCGCGTCGGGCACGCTCGAATCGCACTACGCGCCGCGCGCCAGGGTGCGCTTGATGGACGCCAAACCCCTGCAGACCGCGCTGGACTTGCTGGGACCCGATGCACGCCACATTGCGGTGTATGCCCGCACGCCCATCAACGCCGCGCGCGGTGTGAGCGTGCGCCGCATGCCCGCCGACGCAGCGCGCAGCGCACAGGAACTGTTCGCCGTTTTGCGCGAGCTCGACGCCACGGGTGTGCGCCTGATCTGGGTGGAAACGCCGCCGCCTGACGTGGCATGGGACGGTGTGCGCGACCGGCTGGTTCGCGCCGCGGCTTGATCAGTATCAGCTTGAAGATCGGCGACCGTATCGCAGCTTCATCACCAGGATGGACAGCGCCAGCATCAGCGTGATGGTGTTGGCCACCACCACCGGCCACGCACCCAGCGTCAACCCGTAGACCAGCCACAACGCCACGCCCAGCGTGAACGCGCTGTACATGCCCAGCGAAATGCCACTCACATCGCGGGTTTTGAAGGTGAGCCAGGCCTGGGGGACGAAGCTGGCTGTGGTGAGGAAAGCGGCACAGAAGCCGATGATGTCGCCAAGTTGCATGCGCGCAATGATACGGATCGGGCTTCAGTCGGGTTGGGACGCCGTCCACTCCACCAACGCCTCTAGCGCGGGCCGGGCCGCAGGCGCGTTGGGGTGGTTCACGAAGCCCACCACCACATACCGCGCGCCATTGACCGCGTTCACATAGCCGGCGATCCCGGTCACGTCCCTGAGCGTGCCGGTCTTGAGCTGCGCGTTGCCGCGCGCCGCGCTGCCGGGCGCGCGGGCCATGCGCGCCGCGGTGCCGCTCACGCCAGCCACCGACAACGAACTGGCAAAACGCTCCCCCTGAGGATGGCGGCTGGCGTGGCGCAGCAGGTTGGCCAGGGCTTCGGGCGTGATGCGCTCCTCGCGCGAAAGCCCCGAGCCGTTGTCCATCACCGGCATGGCGCTGCGGATGCCGAAGGTGCGCTTCCACCAGTTTTCAACCACCTCGCGCGAGCGCTCGAAACGCGCCGGCCGCA
>JANPKR010000221.1:0-2627 GCA_031426175.1 Hydrogenophaga sp.
GTCCACCGAGCCCAGCTCCACAACCTCAACCAACTCGACGCCGCGGTTCCTCTGCAGCGCCTGGTGGTCATCACCGGCGTGTCCGGCTCCGGCAAGTCCACGCTGGCGCGCGACGTGTTGCTGACCAACGTGGCCGCCGCCGTCGCGCAGCGCAGCACCAAGGCGGGCCGCGACGCGATGGACAAAGGCCAGTACCCCGCGTGGTCGGGCTGCGCCAGCGTGAGCGGATACGAGTCCGTGGACCGCGTGCTCGAAGTCGACCAGACACCGATCGGCAAAACGCCGCGCAGTTGTCCAGCCACCTACATCGGTTTCTGGGACACGGTGCGCAAGCTGTACGCCGACACGCTCGAAGCCAAGGCGCGCGGCTACGGCCCGGGCCGCTTCAGCTTCAACACCGGCGAAGGCCGTTGCCCCGGCTGTGAAGGCCAGGGCATGCGCACCATCGAGATGAGCTTTTTGCCCGATGTGAAAGTGCCCTGCGAGGTGTGCCACGGCGCACGCTTCAACCCCGAGACGCTCGCCGTCACCTGGAAGGGCAAGAGCATCGGCGACGTGCTGCAGATGGAGGTGGACGAAGCGGTGGAATTCTTCGCCGCCATGCCCAGCATCGGTCATCCGCTGCAGCTGCTCAAAGACGTGGGGCTGGGCTACCTCACGCTGGGCCAGCCCAGCCCCACCCTCAGTGGTGGTGAGGCGCAGCGCATCAAGCTGGTGACCGAGCTCAGCAAGGTGCGCGACGACATCACGCGCCGCGGCCAGAAGCCGCCGCACACGCTCTACGTGCTGGACGAACCCACCGTGGGACTGCACATGGCCGACGTGGAAAAGCTCATCCGCGTGCTGCACCGCCTGGTGGACGGCGGCCACAGCGTGGTGGTGATCGAGCACGACCTGGACGTGATGGCCGAAGCCGACTGGATCATCGACCTCGGCCCCGAGGGCGGTGGTGGGGGTGGCCTCATCGTGGCCGCTGCACCGCCCGACGAGGTGGTGCGGCTGGACACGCACACCGGCCGCGTGCTGGGGCCGGTGCTGGCGCGCTGATCAGGGTCGCCCGGCGCCGGGCACGCTGACTTCGGTGGTCCACACGGACGCCTCGCGCGCCTGCTGGCGGGCGTGTTCGTTGAAGTCGGGCGCCACACAGATGAACAGCGTGCGCCCGGTTGGGCCACCCAGGGTGCAGGCGAAGGCGCCGAGGGCGCCGGTGGCAATGCTGTCCAGGATCTCGCCGCCGCTCGCCATGCGCACCACCCGGTTGGCGATGGCATCGGCAAACCAGACAGCACCCTCCGCGTCCAGCGTGGCGCCGTCGGGCGCTGCCTTGAGGCTGCCCAGCACAGTGCCCATGTCGTTCAGCGCCGGCAAGGGTCCGAAAGCCGCCCAGTCGCGGCGCGGTCCCAGGGTCCCGTCGGCGCCGATGTCGAACGCCGAGATGCGGTTGCCCATGGTCTCGCCAACGATGAGGGTTTTTCCATCCGGCGTGATCATGCTGCCGTTGGGAAAGTACAGTTCGCTTGCCACAGCGTGCACCGAACCATCGGGGTCCACCCGGGCCAAGGTGGCCGGCTGAGGCGTGCCACCACCCATGAGGTCGAAACCGAAGTTGCCCACAAAGGCGCGACCGTGTGAGTCGACCACCATGTCGTTGGCGTGGCCACCTGCCACGGACGACAGGTCGGCGTGCGTGACGAGTCGGCCGTCGGCTTCCTGACGCAGGACCTTTCGATCGCGCATCGAGACCACCAGCAAGCGCCCGTCGGGCAGCCAGCCCATGCCCGACGGCTGTCCGGGCACTTCGGCGACCTTCTCCACCTGGCCCTGCAAGTCCACGCTCAGAACCTGGTGCGTGTAGAAGTCCGACAGCCAGAGGCGGTCGTTGTGCCAGCGGGGACTCTCCAGGAAGGTGTACCCCGAGACAAGAACCTTGAAACGCGGATCGATGGCCATGTTGTCTCCTGTGTGTTGTTGAAGGGTGACCATAGACCCGCACGGCGGTGTCCTGCAAGCCGCGAACTCCACACGTGTGACGCCTGCGTTACTCTCGGTCCGTGAAGCACCAGGTCATCCACATCCACCCCGCCGCGCCGGCCCAGCCTGCGCTGGGCGCGCCGTGCAATGGCTGCGGTGTGTGCTGCCTGGCCGAGCCTTGTCCGCTGGGCCAGGTGATCTCGCGCAAGCGCACCGGGGCGTGTGATGCGTTGCGTTGGGACGAGGCGGAAGTGGTTTACCGCTGCGGCGCCATCACCGATGCTGCCGACGTGCTGGGCCCGCGCTGGGACTGGGCGGCGCCGGTGTTGCAGAAGCTGGCGGGCCGCTGGATCGCGGCCGGCGTGGGGTGTGATGCCAGCCTGAAAAGCGAACGGAGTTGATCAGCGAGCGAACAGAACGATCACGCCGATGACCAGCGCGGCGATGACGAACATGAGCAGCCGCGTGCGCACCCGCAGCAGCTCCACGGCGGCCACCAGGCGTGCGTTCTGCTCGGCGAGTTCGGTCAGTGTCTGCGCCATCTGGGTCTGCGTCTGCGCCTGCTGGTCGATCAGTTGCCGCGCTTCGATCAGGCGGTTGCGCAATTCTCCCAGGCTGGGCGGTGTGTCCGACACCAGGTCCATGGGCGTGGCGGT
>JANPKR010000222.1:0-4760 GCA_031426175.1 Hydrogenophaga sp.
GGCCGGGCGCTTCTTGCTGTACATGTCCGCCACCTTGATCTTGTAGAAGTCGGCCACGGTCTTCTGGATGTTCTCCACGCTGATCTGCCGGTTCTGGATCGACAGCAGGTCTTTCAGCGCCTCGCGCGCCAGCGCGATCGAGATCTCTTTCTGGTTGAAGCGTGAATAGGCCAGGATCTTGCGCAGTGCACCTTCGAGTTCGCGCACGTTGGAGCGCACGTTCTTGGCCACGAAAAACGCCACTTCCTCGGGCATGACCGCGTTCTCCACCGCCGCCTTGTTGATCAGAATGGCCACGCGCATTTCCAGCTCCGGCGGCTCGATCGCCACCGTCAGGCCCGAGCCGAAGCGCGAGACCAGCCGGTCAGAGATGTCCGCCAGGCCCTTGGGGTAGGTGTCGCTGGTCAGCACGATGTGGCTTTTTTTGGCCAGCAGGGCTTCAAAGGCGTTGAAGAATTCTTCCTGCGTCTTCTCTTTGCCGGCGAAAAACTGCACATCGTCGATCAGTAGCAGGTCCAGCGAGTGGTAACGCTCCTTGAATTCGTCGAATGTCTTGCGCTGATAAGCCTTGACCACATCCGACACAAACTGCTCGGCGTGGATGTACAGAACCTTGGCCTGTGGACGGTCGGCCAGCAGGTGGTTGCCGATGGCGTGCACCAGATGGGTCTTTCCCAAGCCGACACCGCCATAGATGAACAGCGGGTTGTACAGCTGCCCCAGGCTGCCGGCAATGTGCATGGCCGCAGCGCGAGCCATGCGGTTGGCCGAGCCTTCGACCAGCGTGGAGAATGCCAGCGCCGGGTTGAGCCGGGTCTTTGGCCCGCTGGGCGCAGCGACCTCCACCGGTGCAAGGTCGGGCAGCTCGGACAACACCTGTTCTTGCGCCGTGCGAGGGGCCGGCGAAGTGCGGCTGGGGCCTTCGCGCGGAGCAAGCACCAACTCAAGCACCACTGGAGTGCCATGAATGGCCTCCAGCAAGGCTGTGATGCGGGCAGCATATTGGGTGCGGATCCAGTCCAGCTTGAAGCGGTTGGCCACCGATACGGTCACCCTTGAAGCGTCTGGCGCCACCGTGGCCGACAACGGCCGGATCCAGGTGTTGAACTGCTGTTCCGGGATGTCCTGGGAGAGCCTGTCCATGCAGGCCGGCCACAAGGAGAGGGTGTCTGCGCCGCCGGTAGACGGGCGCGCGCTGGGGGGAAGGCCCTCGATCATGCTGGGATGCGGTGTTGTTGTGATTGTGGACAAATGATGCGGGGCGCGTCTGCCATTGTAGGGGTGGCCAGGACTTATCCACAAGTCGGTCAGCGCATCGTTCGGACCTTGTCGGTGAGGTGCGTTGGTGAAGTGAATCGTTGGCAAGTCGGCCCAAGTGCTTGCCGCTCTACGCTTTTGTTTGCGATAATTGCGGGTTTTCCCGATTTGTAAGAGACCACCATGAAACGCACCTACCAGCCCTCCAAGATCCGCCGCGCCCGCACCCACGGCTTTCTCGTTCGCATGAAGACCCGTGGCGGCCGTGCCGTGATCAACGCCCGCCGCGCCAAAGGCCGCAAGCGCCTGGCTGTCTGAGTCGGCGACTGTTGTGCCGGTGTCCCTGTGCCCGGCCCGTCTGCCACCAGTTGTCGGCGGTTGTGCAGTGACCCAGCGACTGCGGTCCCGCCAGCAGTTCCAGGCCGTCATGGCGGGAGCCCCCGTGGCCAAAACGCCCCACTTCGCCTTGCACCGCGCTGCCTTGGACGTAGCCGTCGGGGGCAAACCGTTGTTTCCCGTGGCCGATGCGTGGCTGGGTGTGTTGTTGCCCAAACGCTGGGCACGCCGTGCCGTCACGCGCAATGCCATCCGGCGCCAGATCTACGAGGTGGCGAGGCACCGGGCTGCTCCGTTGCCGCAGGCGGTCTGGGTGGTGCGTCTGCGCAGTGAATTCAACCGCAAGCAGTTTGTGAGTGCCACGTCCGAAGCGCTCAAGCGGGCCGTCCGCGTCGAGCTGGAACAGTTGTTGTCGCGTGCCCAACTGCCGAAACCCGCCATGCCTGCGGAGGTCCGTGATGGTGGCTGACTGGCCGCGTCAGGCGTTGGTGGGTCTCGTCGAGGGCTACCGGTTGTTGTTGAGCCCATCGTTGGGCAGCAGCTGCCGCTTTGAGCCGACCTGTTCTGTGTACGCCATTGGTGCGCTGGAACGACACGGCGCGACATCAGGCGCTTATCTCACGGTTGCGCGGCTGGTGCGTTGCCATCCCTGGTGCGAAGGTGGTTTCGACCCGGTGCCCGAGTCCCGACCCGCCCTTTTCTCTCGCCTGCTTTCACCCTCCTCAGCAAAGAAGAACGCGTCATGAATGACATCCGTCGGTCCATCCTGTGGGTGGTGTTTGGTCTGTCCATGGTCCTGATCTGGGACAAATGGCAGATCCACAATGGGCACAAGCCCACTTTCTTCCCCGGCTCCACACAGGTGGCTGCTCCAGCCGCCACCCCGACGCCGGTCACCGACGCCAGCGTTCCCACCGCAGTGGCCGTGCCCTCGTCTGGCGCTGCCAGCGCGCCGGGCGAGGCGCCCGCTGGTGCGCCCAGCCCGGTGGCCGCGCGCCACGAAGTGACCACCGACGTGTTCAAGCTGGTCTTCAACACCGAAGGCGGATCGCTGATTGGCGCCGAGCTGCTCAAGCACGCCGAAGCCACCCGGCAAAGCAAGGACCAGAGCGTTCAGCCGTTCACCCTGCTGACCCAGAGCGCCGAGCGCGTCTATGTGGCGCAGACCGGCCTGATCGGTGGTGCGTTCCCGACGCACAAGACCCCGATGACGCTGGTAACGCCGCAGAGTGCACTGGCTGACGGCCAGAACGAGATGCAGGTGCGCTTCGAGTCGGCCGACGTGGGCGGCGTGAAGTTGGTCAAGACCTACACGCTCACCCGCGGCCGCTATGAGATTGCAGTGAAACACGAGGTACAGAACCTCGGTACGCAGGCGGTGAATCCGCAGCTCTACCTGCAACTCGTGCGGGACGGCAGCAAGCTCAGCAGCGAGACGCCCTTTTATTCCACCTTCACAGGACCTGCGGTCTACACCAACGAGAAGAAGTACCAGAAGGTCGAGTTCGCCGACATCGAAAAGAAGAAGGAAGACCTGTACATCAAAACCAGCACCGATGGCTATGTGGCCATGGTGCAGCACTACTTTGCCTCCGCCTGGTTGCTGGGTGATGGTGTGGCGCGCGACAACTTCGTACGAAAGGTTGACGACAAGCTGTTCTCCGTGGGCAGCATCACCAACCTGCCCACCATCGAGCCCGGCCAGACGCAAAGTGTGCAGGCGCGCCTGTTCGTCGGACCGCAAGAAGAGAAGGTGCTGGAGACCATCGCTCCCGGTCTGGAACTCGTCAAGGACTATGGTTGGCTGACCATCCTCGCCAAACCGCTTTACTGGCTGCTGGAGAAGATCCATGGCTTTGTGGCGAACTGGGGCTGGTCCATCGTGCTGCTGGTGGTGCTGATCAAGGCCGCGTTCTACTGGCTCAATGCCAGCGCCTACCGCAGCATGGCCAAGATGAAGAAGATCAATCCCCGCATCATGGAAATGCGCGAGCGCCTCAAGGGCAATCCGCAAGGCATGCAGCAGGAAATGATGAAGATGTACCGGGAAGAAAAGGTCAACCCTTTGGGTGGCTGCTTCCCCATCCTGATCCAGATTCCGGTTTTCATCGCGCTGTACTGGGTGCTGCTGTCCAGTGTGGAAATGCGCAACGCACCCTGGATGGCCTGGATCACCGATCTGTCGTCGCCCGATCCCTACTTCATCCTCCCGCTGGTGATGGCCGTCACCACCATGATCCAGACCGCGCTCAACCCGTTGCCACCGGATCCTCTTCAGGCCAAGCTGATGTGGCTGATGCCGCTGATGTTCTCGGTCATGTTCTTCTTCTTCCCGTCCGGCCTGGTGCTGTACTGGATCACGAACAACGTGTTGACCATCGCGCAGCAGTCCATCATCAACAAGAGCATGGGTGTTCCGTTGAAATTCAGCATGCCGAACTTCAAGGCGTGACCCCAAGGTTCGGTTGACCCTCCCTCTCCGCTGACGCGGCTTCCCCCCTGCGGGCAGGGCGGCGTCTTGGGCCGGCAGAGCCGGACCCATGGCGCCCCGGGGTTGTGGGGCACTTCGTTCCGCGCCGGGCCTGCTTTGCAGGCCCTTTCTCTTTATGCTCAACTCCCATGCTCGCTGCCTCGCGTGATCCCATCGTTGCCATTGCCACCGCGCCCGGTCGGGGCGGGGTGGGCATTGTCCGGGTGTCGGGGCGGGGGCTGGCGCCTTTTGTGCAGGCCTTGCTGGGACGGGTGTTGAAGCCGCGGGAAGCCACCTATTTGTCCTTCCCGGATGTTGCAGGGCAGCCCATCGATCACGGCCTGGCCTTGTGGTTTGCGGGGCCGCACTCCTACACCGGGGAAGACGTGCTGGAGCTGCAGGGCCACGGAGGTCCTGTGGTGTTGCAGTTGTTGGTGGCGCGTTGCCTTGAAGTGGCGCGTGATGTGTTGCCCGCCTTGCGCGTGGCCCGTGCTGGTGAGTTCACCGAACGCGCCTTCCTCAACGACAAGCTCGACCTCGCACAGGCCGAGGCGGTGGCCGATTTGATCGACGCGAGCACCGAGGCGGCCGCCCGCAGTGCGTCGCGATCGCTCGCCGGGATGTTCTCTGGTCGCGTTCACAGCCTGCGTGATGCCCTGGTCAATCTGCGCATGCTGGTCGAGGCCACCCTGGATTT
>JANPKR010000223.1:0-1568 GCA_031426175.1 Hydrogenophaga sp.
GCCTTCAGCGTGCCCGTGGTCGAGCGCCAGGCGCAGGACGTGGCCTGGCTGTTCTACACCAGCGGCACCACCGGCCGGCCCAAGGGGGTGATGCTCACGCACCGCAACCTCATGGCCATGGGCCTGACCTACTTCATCGACGTGGACCCGGTTGCGGCCGAGGACGCCATCGTGTACGCCGCGCCCATGTCACACGGCGCGGGCATCTACGCCATCCCGCACCTGATGGCTGGCGCACGCCACGTGGTACCGGCCTCGGGCGGGGTGGACCCGGCCGAGCTGTTTGCGCTGGGTGAGTCCCTCGGAGCCCTGTCCACATTCGCCGCGCCGACCATCGTCAAGCGGCTGGTGGACCACGCCGAGCAGCACGGGATTTCTGCAGCCGCTTCGGCGCGCGCCTTCAAAACCATCGTGTACGGAGGCGCGCCCATGTACGCGGCCGACATCGCGCGCGCCCTGCGCGTGATGGGACCGCGTTTCGTGCAAATTTACGGCCAGGGTGAAACGCCCATGGTAGGCACCGCGCTCTCGCGTGCGCACCTGGCCGACACCCGTCATCCGCGCTGGGCCGAGCGCATGGCCTCGGTGGGTGTGGCACAAACACCGGTGCAGGTGCGCGTGGCCGATGCAGAGGGCCGCAGCCTGTCCACCGGCGAGGTGGGCGAGGTGCTCATCAAGGGGGACAGCGTGATGGCGGGCTACTGGATGAACCCCGAGGCCTCGGCCGCCGCCGTGCGCGACGGCTGGCTGTTCACCGGCGACGTGGGCTGCCTCGACGCCGACGGCTTCCTCACGCTCAAGGACCGCAGCAAGGACCTGATCATCAGCGGCGGCTCCAACATTTACCCGCGCGAGGTGGAAGAGGTTCTGCTCAACGCGCCCGGCGTGGCCGAGGTGGCGGTGGTGGGAGCCCCCGACGCTGAATGGGGCGAGGTGGTGGTGGCCTTCGTGGTCGCGCAGCCCGGCGCCGCGTTGATCACCGGACAACTCGACGCACACTGCCTGGCGCAGATGGCGCGCTTCAAGCGGCCCAAGCGCTACGTGCTGGTGGACGAGCTGCCGAAGAACAACTATGGGAAAGTGCTCAAGACCGAACTGCGCGCACGCCTGTGAGCGTGGAACGCATGTGAGTCACAGCTCTCCAATGCCACCATGTTCAAAAAATTTCGTTACCGCCGGGCGCTGAACGCCGCGCTGCGCGAGCTGGACATCCAGCCCTCCACCTTGAACCCGGCGTTTCGCGACGAGGTCGTGGCCATGGGCTTGCGCGAAAGTCTCGCGCCCAAGGAAGCTGCCCTCGAGGTTCTCTCGGTGGTCTTTCCCGGCCTGAACCTGGTGGAACGGCTCGGCACACTGGCTGTGATCCGGCAGTGGCGGCGCAGCGCGAGCGTGCGCGAATCGCGTTTTCAGCGGGCGCTGGAAGGCGGCCTCCCGGATCTCCAGTCCACCGCGTTCACGGAAAAGTGAGCTTGCCGCGCCGGACGGTGGCGCGGTTCAGGGCGTCGCTGCATCCAGTCCCAGGCGGGCGAGCAGGTTCTCGCTGGCATTGAGGGTGTGCTGCATCGCCA
>JANPKR010000224.1:0-3940 GCA_031426175.1 Hydrogenophaga sp.
GGGGCGGTGCACCAGCGCGCGGGCGATCGCCACGCGCTGCAACTGACCGCCCGAGAGTTCGGCTGGCAGGCGCGCACCCAGCTCGCCCAGGCCCACCGCGTCCAGCATCTGCTGCACGCGTGCGGTGTCGGGCCGGCCCAGCAGCAGCAAGGGCAGGCCCACGTTCTGGGCCACGTCCAGGTGCGGCAACACATGGAAAGCCTGGAACACGAAGCCCAGGTGTTCGCGGCGCCAGTGCGCGCGCTGCGTGTCGTTCAAACCACCGAGCTCCACGCCGGCGTGGGTGATGCGGCCTTCGCTCCAGTCGTCCAGCGCGGCCAGGCAGTTGAGCAGGCTGGATTTGCCCACACCCGATTCGCCCACGATGGCAATGAACTCGCCAGGTGCCAAGGTGAGGTTCACGCTGCTGAAAACGGTGGTGCTGCCGTAGCGCTTGGCGAGGTGTTCAACGACGAGTGACATGCAAATCAGATGGATGCGCCCAACAGGGCTTGCACCGATTCGAGCACGCGCGGCAACGCATCGGGCGCGTCGCAGGCAATGACCCGGCGCTGCGGCATGGAACGCAGCCAGGTGAGCTGGCGTTTGGCGAGCTGGCGAGTGGCGGCCACGCCCAGTTCGCGCAGTTCGACAAGTTGCGCGGGCTTGAGGGTGTTGCCGTAGGCATCGAGCAGATCCCAGGCCTGGCGGTAGCCCACGCAGCGCATGGAAGGCAGGTCGGTCGACAGATCGCCACGCGCGCGCAGTTGCTTCACCTCGATCAGGAAGCCTTCGTTCAGCATGGCATCGAAGCGCTTCGCGATGCGCGCGTGCAGCCAGGCGCGATCACGGGGTTCGAGCGAAATGAGGTGCTCGGACGCGAGCGGGCTGTCGGGATTGATGGTGCGCCCGGTCTGAAAACTGGAGAGTGGCCGGCCCGAGACCTCGTACACCTCGAGCGCACGCTGGATGCGTTGCGCGTCCATGGGGGGCAGGCGAGTGGCCGTGACCGGGTCCACCCGCGCCAGCTCGGTGTGCAGTGCGGGCCAGCCCAGCGCCGCTGCGCGCGCATCGATCGAGGCACGCACGGCGGCATTGGCTGGCGGCATGTCGTCCAGGCCCACCAAGAGCGCCTTGAAATACAGCATGGTGCCGCCCACCAGCAGCGCGGTTCGTCCACGCTGGTTGATCTCGCCCACCAGCCGCGTGGTGTCGCGCACGAAGTCGGCTGCGCTGTAGCTCTGCAGCGGGTCGAGGATGTCGATGAGGTGGTGCTGATCCTGAGCGAGTTCGGCCGCCGTGGGCTTGGCGGTGCCGATGTCCATGCCGCGGTAGACCAGGGCCGAGTCGACGCTGATGATTTCCACCGGCCAGCGCTGTGCGATGGCCAGCGAGGCAGCGCTCTTGCCGCTGGCGGTGGGGCCGGCCAGGCCGATGCAGGACACGGGCGGCATGGCGGGTCAGCCATGCGCCACGTCGGCGTTCGCCATGCGTTCGGGAGCGCTCCGGAGCTCGCCAAAACGCTGCACCAGCGTCCAGGCGGTCAGCGCAATAAGCACACTCCAGAACCAGATGCCGTTGGTGAGTGGCAGCACGGTGCCGCTCCCGGCCTGGATGGCAGAGAGGCTTTTGCCCAGCCAGCCGCCCACCCCAAAGGCCGCGATCATCATGATGAAACCGGCCAGCGCGGAGGCCGCGCCGGCGGCTTGCGGAAACGGCCCCACGGCACCGCTCTGGCCGCAAGGTTGATGAACGCCGTGGCCCATCATGAACAGGTAGAAGGGAAGCATGATGGCCCAGGCGCTTTGCACACCGAGCAGCGCCAGCACACCCATGCTGGTCCCGCCCACGAGCGTGAGCACGGCGGCAAGGGCCACCGTGCGCCGCACGCCGAAGGCCAGCAGCAGGCGGCGGCAGATGAAGGTGCCCGCGATGTAGCTCAGCGACATCGTCATCATCATCAGGCCATAGCCCGTCTTGGACAGGCCCAGCACCTGAATGAACACAAACGGCGAGGCCGCCAGAAAAGTGAACAGGCCACAGTACGAGGTGGCGGAGAGCAGCGCAAATGCCCAGAAGGTCGGGTGGCGCGCGATCTGCACCCAGGTGCCCAGCAACATGGCGGGCTGCAGCGCGCGCGGGTTTTTCGCGGCCAGCGTTTCTTCAAACCGCCAGGCGATCACGCCCAGCGTGATGGCGCCGAACACCGCCACCGCCATCAGCGACAGGCGCCAGCCCATCAGGTCGGACAACAAGCCCCCCAGCGGCGCGCTGGCGCAGGCGATCACGCCCAGGCCGGTGAGACCTTTGGACATCACCCGCGCTCCTTCGGTGGGCGCGTAGAGGTCGCGCACCACAGCACGCGCGCACATCACACCGGCGCCCATGGCCGCGCCCTGGACCGCGCGCCACGCGATGAGTTGTTCAATGGACGGCGAAAAGGTGCTGCCGACCGAAGCCGCCACGAACGCGCCCATGCCGATCAACAAAATCGGACGCCGGCCAAAGCGGTCGGACAGTGGCCCCCAGAACATTTGTGACACGCCAAACGCCAGCAGCAGGGCGGTGAGCGTGAGCTGCGCCTGCGCTATGGCCGCGCCAAACCCCGCGGTAAGCGCAGGCAACACGGGCAGGTACAGGTCGGTGGCAATGGGCTGCAGGCCCAGCAGCAAAGACAGCGTGAGCACCACCAAGCCAGGCGACATGGTCGATGATGTTGGAGGAGAAGTCAGCGCTGCGGGCATCCGGTCGAGGGTAGCAGAACACCCTGCGTGAATGCCCTCTCGCCAGGTTCAGTTCTTGGTCACCTGGACATCGGGGCGCAAGCCGAACAGGCTGGCCAGCGCCACGCGGTATTGGGCCTGGCCCACCGAGTTGGTGTTGTGGTGCGACCCACCTTCCACCAACACGAAGGCTTTGCGCCCGGTGGCGGCCTCGAACAGCTTGCGTCCGAGCTCCGGCTGGATCAGGCGATCTTCACCGCCGTGCACCACCAGCAGCGGCGAGTCGATCTCGGGCACGCGCTTGACCGCCTCGAAGCGCTGGGTGATCAGGAGCGAGACCGGCAGCCAGCCCCATTTGAAGGTGCTCACCACGTCCGGGATGGAGGTGAAGGTACCTTCGACCACCGTGCCCGCTTCGTCTTTCACCTGCGCTGCGAGCTCGATGGCGATGGCACCGCCCAGCGAATGGCCAAAGATGTAGCGCGGGCGGCCGGGGTACTTTTCACCCAGCCAGTCCCACGCGGCGCGTGCGTCTTCGTAGGCCTTGGTTTCCGAGGGGAGTTCGTTGGTGCTCTTGCCGAAGCCGCGGTAGTCGATGGCCAGCACCGAAAAACCCAGCTCCTGCATGCGCTGGGCCCGGAAGGCGGAGCCGGTGACATTGAAGCGTGCGCCGTGCAGATACAGCATCACAGGGGCATCGGAGCGTTGGGTGAAGTTCTCGTTCTGTGCCCAGAGACCGTGCAGCTTCACAGGCTTGTCGGTGACTTTGGAGGTGAAATCGATCCACACGTTCTCCATGCTCTCGGCCGCGTAGGTGCCGCCGGCCCAGCTGCGATCAGACGGTTGGAAGATCCATGTTCGCTGCTGCTCGTCGAGCGTGGCGCAGCCGGCCAGCAGGGCCAGCGCGGTCAGCAGGAGAGCGATGAGGCGTTTCATGACGGGTATGGAGCGGCTCGCTGGACAAAAAGTTCAGAGCCTGCTGCGCGCACGTTTCGTGCCAGCGGGCCGCTGCATGATGGCTTGCGTCGGGATTTCCCGCCGGATTCCCGACCAAAGGCCCGGCACAGGGCCCGAACAAGAGCGGTTCAGCGTCCGCGCAGGAAGAGCGCGTCCAGCTCTTTCATGCCCACCTGGCGCCACGTGGGGCGGCCATGGTTGCACTGGTCGGAGCGCTCGGTCACTTCCATCTGGCGCAGCAGCGCGTTCATCTCGTCCAGCGTGAGGCGCCGGTTGGCGCG
>JANPKR010000225.1:0-5491 GCA_031426175.1 Hydrogenophaga sp.
GACACGGGCGGTGCCATCGTGGGCGCGGTGCGTGCCGACCTGTTCACCGGCTGGGGCGGCTGGGACGACGAGTCTTACCTCACAGCGGCAGCGCTCAAACAGCCGCTGCAGTTGTGGGTGCTGGTGCCGCGCTGACGCAGACGCCGTCGGCGGCCGGGGTGGTCGTCATGGGGCTCGCGTCTTCCAGCCGAGCAGGCCATGTCGATTTGGCGTACCGTGGTTCGTCGACGCCATACGGTGTGCCCACGGTCGAGCGCGCCGACCATTCAACCCAACAGGAGTGAAGACATGTCCTACATCGATGGTTTCGTGATCGCGGTCCCCACCGCCAACAAGCAGAAGTTCATCGAGCACGCGCGCCAGCTTGACCCGATCTTCCTCGAGCTCGGTGCCCTCCGTGTGATCGAGGGCTGGGGCGACGACG
This sequence comes from Hydrogenophaga sp., assembly GCA_031426175.1. GTDB lineage: Bacteria > Pseudomonadota > Gammaproteobacteria > Burkholderiales > Burkholderiaceae_C > Hydrogenophaga. The sequence continues at coordinate 425 of JANPKR010000225.1, forward strand.
TCCCCGACGGCAAAGTCACCGACTTTCGCCGCGCAGTGCAGGCCACAGCCGATGAGACGGTGGCCTTTTCGTGGGTCGAATGGCCGGACAAGGCCACGCGCGACGCCGGCATGAAAAAGATGATGGAAGACCCGCGCATGGACCCGTCCACACCCGGCAACCTACCCATGCCCTTCGACGGCAAACGCATGATCTTTGGCGGTTTCGAGCAGGTGGTTGAGGTGAAGGCTTGAGCGGTGCTGGGCCGATCAATCGGTCGCAGCGGCTTCCATCGGAACGAAGGCAATGCCGTTCATTTCGGTGCGTGGCCCAACGGCGGCAAAGCCAAATCGCTCGTAGACAGCCACCGCATTGGGGCTGGCGTTCACCGTGAAAGTCTTCAGACCCTTGGCGGCGCCTCGCTGTGCCGCCGCCCAAAGCGCCCGAGCCAAGCCCTGGCGCTGATGGGTTGGCGCGACAAAGAGATGAAACAGGTGCCGGCCGTCTCGAAGAGCCACAGCACCAGCGAGGTCGTTGCCGTCTTCTGCAATCAGATAGAAGAAGCTGGCGCTGGAGAGGTAGCCAAGAATCGCCTGCGGCGTGATGCCCGCAAGAAATCGCTCTGCGCCCCTACCGCTGGCGTCCAGCAGGAAATGGTGCGCGGAAGCATTGATGAGAGCACTGATGGCTTCTGCATCCTGTGTCGTCGCAGGACGAATGTGCATGGTCTGTTGATGGCCGACGCTGGTTGCAAATGGTTGAGCACCATGATCGGCGAAGTGGCGGGTCACTGCATCAGTGCACCGCAAAAAGTCGCAGCCCAGAGTTCAACACGGTGGCCGTCTTCGCGGCAAAGGCCAACGCGTGCGTCACCGCCCGCAGGGCTCAACGCAGCGCCCGCGCTGTGCAAAGGTGGGTGGCTGCAGGTTTGTGACGGCCTCATTCGCAGACAGACCATTCGATTGCTTCTGCATCGCAACTCACGACTGCTGGTGCGTCTCGAATGCGCCGCGAACATTCCTGGTCGCCAGATCGATCTGCACGGGCTTCAACGGCGGCGACGAACAAGGTGAACTGAAAGACCTGAGGCGGTTTGTAGGGAAAACGCTAAGTACCTTGGTGCGTGCCATGGCTACCCTGTTGGGTGGGGTCGTGTCAAGAATGCAAGATCCCAGGAGCCATACCGCTCAAGAAAACCAAATGAGGAGACAACATGACTCAACAGGTACTTTCTGCAGGCGCCTCGGGCGATTCACCATCCACTCACCGCTCGGCGCGGTCCCTGCTGCCGATGAGCTTCGCCGCTGTCATCGGGATGGTGATATCGACTGCTGCCGCCGCGCAGGTGACCGTCAAGGTGGAGGATTTCCAGAAGACAGAGTCGCCCTGGGACATGGCATTCCTGCCCGACGGCACCATGTTCTACACCGAGAAATGCAAGGGCTTGTCTGTGCGTCTGCCCTCAGGCAAAACCACTGCGCTGCTCGGCGTGGGTGGTACCACCGGCTACGCGAGCGTGAAGGAAGACCTGTTTTGCGACGGCCAGGCTGGCGTGCAGGGCGTCGCAATCGACCCGCAATTCGCGAGCAACCGCTTCGTCTACCTGTACTCCAGCTCGAAGGGCGCGAACCGCACCTACGGTGGTTACAACAACATCGTCATGCGGATGAAGGTGGGCGATTCGTTGTCCTCTGTGTCCGACATCGTCGAGATCATCAACGACATCGGCTACAAACCCCTCAAGTCGAACCATCCATTTGGCGGACCAGGTGCGCACAACGGTGGCCGCATCCGCTTCAACCCGGGTGACGGTTTTCTGTACGTGACAACGGGCGACAACCACAACGGCGAAGGCCCGCAGAGTCCCACGCAGATCCGCGGCAAGGTGTTGCGCGTGGATCGCGACGGGAAAGCTGCCGCGGGCAACAACCCGCCAGCGGGCTTCGACAAGCGCATCTTCGCCTACGGCTTCCGCAACCCGCAGGGCATTGCCTTCCGTCCGGGCACGAACGAGCCGTTCATTTCGGAGAACGGCCCCTGGCACAGCGACGAAGTCACCAAGCTTGTCAACGGCGGCAACGGTGGCTGGGATCCGCGCGACAACCGCAACGGACGCCCTGCCTGTCCCGACGGTTACTGCGGTTACTCGCCCAACCAGATGGGCGCTCTGCCACCTGCCGAACGCAGCGCGTTCATGTCCATGACCGACTTGCGCGCATACCCCGACGCCATGAAGCCGGCCTGGAACAACAACGGACTCTCGCAGGGCATGTGTGGGAGTGTGTTCCTGACAGGCAAGCAGTGGAAGGAGTGGGAAGGCCGTCTGGCCGTCGGCTACGCCGGCATTGGCATCCACGGTACTCCGACAGGCAACCGCATCGACATCCATGACATCAGCAAGGACGGCTCCACCGCGACCCGCCAGGAACTGTCGTGGCCGACGTTCGCCGGTCGCTTCCGCCACGTGTCAATGGGCCCGGACAACGCGCTTTACGTCGCCGATGAAGCCAGCGGCATGATTTATCGCGTGACGCCGAACTGAGCCTGTTCTGCACTGGGAGCGCTGCCGCTCGGCAGCGCTTTTTTTTCACGGATCACCTTTTCACCACCCCGACCACCGATTGAACGTTGGTCACTTCATGCAGGTTTGACCATGAGCCATTTGCAGTTTTTCTCCACCACACGCCGACGGCCCTGGACCATGGTCGTGCTGTTTGCGGGTGTCTTCACGGTACTCTGGAGCCCCAAGGCAAACGCCGACACCGCTCAGCTTCAGACGCTTTTGCAGCGCAACAACTGCACGGCCTGCCACTTGATCGACAAGCGCAAGTACGGACCCAACCTCAATGAAGTGGCCGGCCGCTATGCCGGTAACGCCGGTGCTGTGGCAATGCTTGCGACCAAGATCCGGGCAGGAGGCAGTGGCGTTTGGGGCGAAGACATGATGCCGCCACAGCCCAACGTCAGCGAGGCCGATGCTCGTGCGTTGGCCGAACTCATCCTGGCGCTCAAGCCCTGAACGACGGCGGCTGCGACAGTTCGCTCCAGAACCTGAAGCGTCACACAAATCCTTGTTTCCTCACCTCTGAGCAATATGCGAACCGGCATGATCTCGCCACTCCTGGCGGGCGCATTGTCAGCATGTGCAACTGGCTCCGGAGAATCCTCGGTCTTGAAGATCGAACGCGCGGTCTACAGCGTTCAAGACGGGTCGATCCCATGCGAAGTCACGACCCGTGTGGCGAGCCTCTGCAGAGGTCTTTCAGCATGCAGCGTTCCGGTAGACAGCTCACTCTGTCCAATGGGAGATCCGGCGCCCATGGAGCAGAAGGTTCTCACTGTCACTTATCAATGTGGCGTGAGCGGGCCTCACCAGACCGCGGTAGCTGAAAGCCAGGCCATTCACCTGGCGTGCAAGCAGTGAGGCATCACCATGGCTCAAGCTGACGTCCACCGCGAAGCCGGCTTTTCCGTGTAGCTCGAGCGTTGAACGGGTGCTTTTTCCTTGGCCCACCGGCCGCTCCAGGCCGAAAGCAGCCATCGCAGTCGAGGCGTTGTCAGTCAGGAATACCCTTCGCTGAGCAATCACGAGCACCGCATCGCGGCAGCTTTGTGGATCCAATCTGGTGCCCTCTCAGACCAATGAACGCCGCCTTGAAAACCACGCACTGACCGTCGAGGGGCGAACCGCCTCCATCGGCGTCAGCCCAAAGCCCTGTGGCGGCAGGTTGTCCAGCACCGCCGCTGGCCGCTCGGTCACCAGGCGGTTGGCTTCGTGGTCGCCCACCAGGCGGCGCGCCATGTCCAGTCCCTCGGTCAGCCGGGGCAGGCGCCGGCCGGTGGAGTGGGCGTCGGTGGCCAGCAGGTGGGTGTGGCCTTCGCCGATGAAGCGTTCGCCCCAGTACCGCGCGCGCTTGCCGAACACGCCGGTCAATGCCCCTGCTGTGACCTGCATCCAGGCGCCTTGTTCGATCAGCCGCAGGAACACCGGGTGGTGGCTCTCCACCCACGAGAGCCGTTCCGGGTGCGTGATGATGGGTGTGAAGCCCTCGGTGATCAGATGGAACACCGAGGCCTCCAGCTGCGGCGGCGGCGTGGTGTGCGAGGGTTCCAGCAAGAAGTATCGCGAGCCATGCAGCGTGGGCACCTGCCCGCTCCTGAGACCGCCGCTCAGGCCCGGCACCAGGTGAACGTCGGCCCCAACCACCAGCTTCAGCGCAATGCCGTGGCTGTCCAGTTCGGTCTGCAGTCGCGCGCAGGCCAGCGCAAAGCCCGGGCCGTCGTTCAAGTACATGCCGGGGTAGATGTGCGGCGTGCAGGCCATGGTGTGGATGCCGTCGGCCACGGCGATGCGCGCCATGGCCAGCGACTCCTCCAGCGTCTTCGCCCCATCGTCGATGCCCGGCAGGATGTGGCTGTGCAGATCGATCATGGTCGCGTGAGCCTGGGTCGCATGGGCAGGCGTGTGTGCAGCGCAGCGGCGTACGCGGCGCGCTTCTGGGGCGACGAGAGCAGGTCGTGCGCCAGATTGACCCGCGTGGCGGCGTCGGCTGGCCAGCCTTCGGCGGCAGCACCGTAATCCGGGTGGGTCAGCCGGATCATCAGCCGGTAGTGCTCTCGCAACTGCGACGGCTCGAAATCCGGGGGCAGGCCCAGCAGCGTGAAGGGGTCCGAGCCCGGGCGCAGCATCACGGTGCGCACAAAAAAGCGCGCGGCGCGGTGCAGCTCGAAGCCGTTGGTTGCCGTGGCCGGCAAACCCGCCACGGGCCGCCCGGTGGCGAGCAGCATCACGCCGCCGATGTGCTCGAACAGCGGGCGCGGCTCGCGCAGCACCACCCGGTAGAGCCCGGGCGATCGCTCGAAGTCCAGCAGCCGGGGCAGCAGGCTGCTCCAGTCGGGTGAGGTCATGCGGACGACGGGTCCAGCGTGGGCTCGATGCGGCTGCCAGCCGGCAGTGGCACCGGTGCCGTGTTCAAGCCGGCCGTCGGGCTCGGCCGTTCAGAGCGTGGCGTGTGCCGATCGTTGTAGCCGTCGCCGTAGTAGGCCGCGTAGGTGTAGTCGCTGGCGTGTTCGTTGCGCGCGTGGGTG
>JANPKR010000226.1:0-1605 GCA_031426175.1 Hydrogenophaga sp.
CACATTTTCTGCACCGAAGAGCAGATCTTGCCCGAGTGCCTGGCCTACACGGCCTTGCTGCAGAAGGTCTACGCCGACTTCGGCTTCAAGAACATCATTTACAAGGTTGCCACGCGGCCTGAGGCTCGCATTGGTTCCGACGAAGTGTGGGACAAGGCCGAACACGCTTTGATGGAAAGCCTGCGCGCCTCGGGCTGCGAATTCGAGATTTCGCCTGGCGACGGTGCGTTCTACGGCCCGAAGATCGAATACACGCTCAAAGACGCGATCGGCCGCCAGTGGCAGTGCGGCACCATGCAGGTCGATTTCTCCATGCCGGAGCGACTGGACGCCGAGTATGTGGGTGAAGATGGTGCGCGTCACCGCCCTGTGATGCTGCACCGCGCCATCGTTGGCAGCCTGGAGCGCTTCATCGGCATCCTGATCGAAGAACACGCCGGCGCACTGCCCACTTGGCTCTCGCCGGTTCAGGTGGCGGTGCTCAACATCACCGACGCGCAGGCTGATTACTGTCGTGAAATCGCGAAATCATTGCAAAATCAAGGGCTTAGGGTCATAACCGACCTGCGCAACGAGAAAATAACGTATAAAATACGAGAGCACGCGTTGCAAAAGCTGCCTTTTATCGTTGTCGTGGGCGACAAAGAGAAAGACGCTGGCGCCGTGGCTGTGCGGGCGCGAGGTAACAAAGACCTCGGTGTCATGCCGCTGGAAGCCTTTTCCAAACTCATTGCGGTAGACGTTTCATCCAAGGTTTGATTTCAAACATCCAGGTTGATGCCCATGCTGCTGTGGCGCACCTCATGTGCATGTGGGCGGCCGAGGGGCCGCCCTGTCGCCTGAACAGCCCACATCAAGGAAACCACCATAGCTACCAACTTTCGCGACCGCCGCCAACGTGAAGAGCGCGCACACCGACTGAACCGTGAAATCATGGCCCCCGAGGTTCGCCTCAATGGCCCGGAAAACGATCCACTCGGCATCGTCAGTCTGTCTGAAGCCCTCCGCATGGCCGGTGAACTGGACGTGGACCTGGTTGAAATCGCGGCCACGGCCGTGCCTCCCGTGTGTCGCCTGATGGACTACGGCAAGTTCAAGTACCAGGAGCAGAAGAAGGCGGCGGAAGCCAAGGCCAAGCAAACGGTCATCGAGATCAAGGAAATCAAGTTCCGGCCCGGTACCGACGATGGCGACTACAACATCAAGATGCGCAACATCCGCCGCTTCCTTGACGACGGTGACAAGTGCAAGATCACGCTGCGGTTCCGCGGTCGTGAGATCACCCACCAGGATCTGGGTCTGGCCTTGCTGAACCGTATTCGCGATGAGCTGGCCGATTCGATCATCGTGGAGCAGTTTCCCAAGTTGGAAGGCCGTCAGATGATCATGATGATCGCGCCCGGTCGCAAGAAGACCGGTGGCGGTGCGGCAAAACCGGCAGAGGCGGCAGCGCCTGCGGCGGGACAGCCGGCAGCCTGAAGGCCGCTGGCGAGAGGAACAGCATTGGGCGGGCAGGGTAGTCTCCTGCTGGTCCGAGGCGCTGGCTGAAAAGCCGGACGCCGAATCGGAGAGTCGAAAGGCTTTCCATCAAAAGTGGCTCGGGGC
>JANPKR010000227.1:0-12957 GCA_031426175.1 Hydrogenophaga sp.
CACGAAACAGTCCCCCTTGCGCAGGCGGGCGATGAAGCCTTCTTCGATCGAGCCGATGCGCCCGCCGTTCATGTACTTCACCTGCAGCGACGCGTCGCTCACGATGGTGCCCACGCCCAGCCGGTGGCGGCGCGCGGTGGCGCGGCCCTGCGGCGTATCGGGGACGCGGTACACGCCGGCTTCGTCAGGCTGGATGCGGTGGTAGTCGGGGTAGGCGTTCAGGCTTTCGCCGCCGCGTTCACAGAAGGCCAGCGTCCAGTCAAACGAATCCCGCGAGAGCTCGCGGTACGCGAACGCGCTGCGCACCTCGTCAAACAAGTCGTCGGGCCTGAAACCACCGCCCAGCGCCACGGTGACGAGGTGCTGCACCAGCACGTCCAGCGGTTGCTCGGGGCTGCGCCGGCTCTCCACCCGCCCGGCCAGCGCGGCTTCGCGCACGGCGGCGGCTTCCACCAGTTCCAGCGTGTTGGTGGGCACCAGCGTGATGCGGCTGGGCCGACCCGGCGCGTGGCCGCTGCGCCCGGCGCGCTGCAACAGACGGGCCACACCCTTGGCCGACCCGATCTGCAGCACCCGCTCGACCGGCAAAAAGTCGACGCCCAGGTCGAGCGAGGATGTGGCGACCACCGCTTTCAACTGACCGGACTTCAACCCCTGCTCCACCCACTCGCGCACCGCCTTGTCCAGGCTGCCGTGGTGCAGGGCCACCTGCCCAGCCCACTCCGGCCGCAGGGCGAGCAGCATCTGGTACCAGATCTCGGCCTGGCTGCGCGTGTTGGTGAACACCAAAGCGGTGCTGGCAGTCTCCAGCTCGCGCACCACCGGCTCCTGCATGCGCGCGCCCAGGTGGCCGGCCCACGAATAGCGGCCGGGTTCGGGCGGGATCAGCGTGTCGATAGCCAGCGCCTTGTCCACGCGCCCGCGCACCAGTTGGGCGTTGGTCGGGCCACAGAGCACTTGCAGGGCTTCGTCCAGATTGCCCAGCGTCGCGCTCATGCCCCACACCAGCAGGCCGGGTTGCCAACGCCGCAGCCGCGCCAGCGCCAGCTGGACCTGCACGCCGCGCTTGCTGCCGATGAGTTCGTGCCATTCGTCCACCACGACCGCGCGCACGCCCCCCAGCTCGGCGGGCGCATGGCTGCGCGCGAGCAGCAACGAGAGCGATTCGGGTGTGGTGACCAGCACGGTGGGCCAGCGCCGGTCCTGGCGGGCACGCTCCCCGCTCGGCGTGTCACCGGTGCGCAGTCCCAGCGTCCAGCCGGGTGCCAGATCGGCCAGCGGTGCGCGCAAGGCTGCGGCGCTGTCGGCGGCCAGAGCGCGCATGGGCGTGATCCACAGCACCGTGAGCGGTGCCGGTTTGTTCGCTGGCAGGAACTGGAGAAGGTGTTCGATCAGGCCAAGCCAGACCGCGTAGGTCTTGCCCGAGCCGGTGGTGGCGTGCAGCAGACCGCTCTGCCCGGCCCCGACGACAGACCAGACCTCACGTTGAAATTCGAAAGGCGTCCACAAACGCGAAACCATCCAGCTCGCCGCGCATGCCTGCGGCGTGGTGGATGGTTCGGGGTGCGGCGTGACGATCTGCTTGCGCGCCATCGGCTAGACAGATGCCCGGGCGATCAGCCCTTCTTGCCGCCCATCACCAGCAGCGCAGCGCCGACCACGATGGCACCGATACCGGCCCACACCGGCACGTTGACGGTTTCCTTTTCTTTCACGGTGAGTTCCAGCGGTCCCAGCTTCACGGCCGAGGTGTCCTTGGTGTAGCTGAAGCTGCCGTAAATCAGACCGATGGCGCCTGCGGCAATGAGGAGGATGCCAACCAGTTTGGCTGTGTTCATGTGTTGTTCCGTTCTGTGAAGAGGCGCTTCCGTCGACGAACCAGGGACGGCCTCGACGCAGCGCTGGGAGCGATGATGCATCAATTGCCGACCTTGCTCATCCCGGATCGCGGTAACGCGCGGCAGTGATGAACTGGCCGAAGGTTTCGCACCAGACGATGACGCTCGTGTATCGCGCGGGGTCGGTGCCTGCGGGCAGCGCCACGATGAAGTTTTCGAAGGTCTTGACATCGCCCACACGCACCATGCCTGGCTTGAGGCGGTTGAAGTCGGCTTCGGTCTCCACGAATTCGGGCGAGAGGTAGAGCTTGTAGTCGGGCCCCGGCGCCAGCCGCCCGTTGAACGCAATCTGCTGCGCACTCACCGTGACCGTGCCTTCGCCCCAGTGCAGGGCGTCGCTGTCTTTCAGCTCGCGGCGGAATTCGCCTCGGAACAGACCGTCGGCCTTGGCCTTGGCCACCTGCTCGGCGCTGGGCCCGGGCGGCGCGGTGAGGATGGGCAGCGCATAAATGCCGGCGGCAAAACCCACCAGCAAAACCAGCGCGTGCGATGCCAGGAGCATCACAAAGCGGCGGCGAAAGTTGGAACGGGCGGTGGCAGACATGGGCGGCTTTCTTCGACGTGACCCTGGTTCGTCTGGCCAAGATCGAAACCCTTACACGCCACCCGCTTCTCAGGACAGCATGGCTTTCAGGCGCAGCAACCCAGCTACCGTCTGCAGGCAGGCCTGCGCGGCCTCGGTGCCCTTCACCGCGAAGTGGCGCATGAAGTACCGGCGGTGCTCCACGTGCTCGTGAAAGTGGTGCGGTGCCTGCACGGCCGAGATCACCGGCACGCCGGTGTCGAGTTGCACGTCCATCAAGGCCTGCACCACCGTCTGTGCCACGAAATCGTGGCGGTAGGTTCCGCCGTCCACCACCAGCGCACTGCCCACCACCGCGGCGTAACGTCCCGAGCGCGCCAGGCGCTGCGCGTGCAACGGAATCTCGAACGCGCCGGGCACGTCGAACACGTCGATGGCATCGGCCTGAAAACCACCGCGCGCCATCTCTTCAAAGAAGGCATCGCGGGCCTGGTGAACGATGTCGGCGTGCCACGAGGCTTCGACAAAAGCAAAGCGCAATCCGGCCGGAAGAACGGGCAGCACAGGGAGTTCATTCGGGGTGGTGTTCATGGCGTGGCGTGTGGAGAAAGTTCAAAAACCATTGTAGGCAGCGAGCACCGTCATGCAGACACGATCCAGCCTTCGAGCGGATCGAACTCGGGCAGGCCCCAGCGCGGATGTCCTGCCTCGTGCTGCGCCTGCGCCCACGCCGCCTGCAGCAGGCAGAGCACCGCATCGAGGCTGTCACCGCTGGCGTCGTCGGCCAGCGTGTCGCGCTGCGCATGGGTCAGCTTCAGGCGCAGCCCGCACGCCTGCAGCAACGGCGCCTGCCCGCTTTCGAGCGCATTGACCAGGGTCTTGCGCGCAATCAGGCGATCGGGTGTTTGTTTGGCCCTGTCGTCGCTCTTGTACGAGGTGTTGCCGAGCACACTGCGCGCCAACAACCCCGGGTACGCCTCCAGCCCCACGCGCGAGCCATCACCGGGCAGCAGGCCCGGCAAAGTGAGCCCGGCGGCAACTAGGCGCGGTATCCCCGCGTGCATCATGAAAGCCACCGGTGGATTGACCCATTTCATGCTCGGGCTGGAGCCAGCTGGCCCGTCGGTGGCGCGGTGGGCGAACTTGCCACCCACCGGACGGGCGTTGCAGAAGCCGGCGAAGGCCTCGCGGATGGCCTCACGACTGAGACTGGCGTAGTGCGCCATGCAGGCGGTCCAGTCGGTCGGCCAGCCCAAGGTGGTGACGAGTTCGCGCGGCAGGCCGAACGGCAGGTCGAAGCCGCCCACCCAGCGGCCTGGCTCGGCCATGCGCACCGCCCAACCATCGAGCGTTTCGAAGCGCTCCATGCCGTTCAGGATGACGCGATGGCGGTCGGTGCGGCCCACCGCCAGGGTGATCGGCTTTCGGCGCGAGGGTGCGCTGGTGAAGTCGCAGCCGAGGAGCGTGGGAGCCACGTCCGGCTCAAGCCCTGCCGATGATGCTCGCCGTGGCCATCAACTCCTCAAGCAAGGCCAGGGAGACCTTGCCCGACACCGCGTACGGATCGAACTCGGGCTTCTCGGAATACTTGAGGACGATGGACGTGTTGAGCTTGGACAAATTGACCTGGCCCATGGTCCAACCACCGAAGCGGCGCTCGGTGATTTCTTCGTAGTGCAGCAGTTCCACACCGGTGTGGCGCACATCAGCCACGATGTGGTTGTAGAGCGTGTTGACCGCGCTTCGCCCGCCTTCGATGGCCTGCAGGAACACACCGCCGCCGTAGCACAGCACGCCGGTGATGCCGTTGCCCATGTTGTGGGAGCGCGAGGATTCCAGAATGGATTCGATCAGGCGGGGAGAGTCTTTTTCGACAGCACGGCTGACGTAGAGGAGGCGGACGAGCATGGTGTTCTTCTTGTAGAGGTCGGTGAAATCAGCGCGGGATCAGTGAGAGAAATTCGCGCCGCAGGTTGGGGTCTTTGAGGAACACCCCGCGCATGACCGAGTTGATCATCTTGCTGTCCATGTCCTTCACACCGCGCCAGGCCATGCAGTAGTGGCTGGCCTCCATCACCAGTGCCAGGCCATCGGGCTGGGTCTTTTCCTGGATCAGGTCGGCGAGTTGCACCACCGCCTCCTCCTGGATCTGCGGACGGCCCATGATCCATTCGGCCAGACGCGCATATTTGGAGAGGCCGATCACGTTGGTGTGCTCGTTGGGCATGACACCGATCCAGATGCGGCCGATCACCGGACAGAAGTGGTGACTGCAAGCACTCCGCACCGTGATGGGCCCCACGATCATCAGCTCGTTGAGGTGCTCGGCGTTTGGAAATTCGGTGATGCTCGGCGCCTTGACATAGCGCCCATTGAACACTTCCTTGATGTACATCTTGGCCACGCGGCGCGCGGTGTCGCCGGTGTTGTGGTCGTTGTCGAGGTCAATGACCATGCTGTCGAGCACGCCTTTCATCTTCTCGGCCACCTCGTCGAGCAACAGCTCCAGCTCACCCGGCTGGATGAATTCGGCGATGTTGTCGTTGGAATGGAAGCGCTGCCGCGCCGCTTTCACGCGCTCGCGAATCTTCACAGACACGGGCGTACCGATGTCGTCGTCGGGGGTGGCAGGGGTCATGGGAGGATCGGATTTCATCAGCATGCGGCATGCTATCACCCGACTTCGCGCGGACAAGCATCAGCCGCCTTGACCGACTTTCGCTGGGGTTTTCGCCAGCAGAATCTCCAGATCCTGCAAGGTGCTCGCCTCGTGCAGCGGCTTGTCGTGCCGAATGCGCTGCATGCGGGGGAAGCGCAGCGCCACCCCACTTTTGTGGCGGGTGCTGCGCGCAATACCCTCAAAGGCGAGTTCAAACACCAGGGTCGGACGCACGCTGCGCACCGGGCCGAACTTTTCCAGTGTGTTCTGCCTGATCACCGCGTCGACGGCCTTGAACTCTTCGTCGGTAAGGCCCGAGTAGGCCTTGGTGAAGGCCACGAGTTGAAGCGCGCCAGGCACGGCGGGTTCGCGCCGGGCGATCGCGTCCACCACGGCCCGGGCCTCTTCGGCGCTGGCCGGTGCGCGGTTCCACACAGCGAAGGTGTAGTCGGTGTAGACCGAGGCGCGGCGGCCGTGGCCGGCCTGGGCGTAGATCAGCACACCGTCGACGTTCAGTGGGTCGATCTTCCATTTCCACCAGGCCAGCACACCGCCTCCGGTGTCGGTGCCTGGGCCGGCCCAGAGCTTCTGCCGCCCGGTTCCATAGGCGCTGTCTCGGTGCTTGAGCATCAGGCCCTCCACGCCGAGTTCGCGAGCCTTCGAGCGTTGTCCGGCGAGTGCGGACCAGTCGCCGCCTGCCACGCACGGCGACAGCCACAAGCGCATACCCGTCGCCGCGTTCATCTCCACCGACAAGGACTCCAGACGATCGCGGCGCCCGGCCTGGGGCAACGCACGCAGATCCTGGCCGCCAGCTTCCAGCAGGTCGTAGGCCATGAAGCTGACCGGCGCGTCTGCCAACACCTTCGCGTTCAGCGTCTTGCGGCCGATGCGTTGCTGCAGCAAGGCAAACGGCGCGGGCCGCCCGGGTCGGTCGCTGCAGGGCAAGGCTTGCCCGCTCTCTTCTTCGTGCCAGACCAGGATCTCGCCATCGACCACGGTGCCATCGGGCCAGCGCTGAGCCAGGGCCTGAAGTTCGGGGAAACGATCGCTCATGAGCTCTTCACCACGCGACCACACCCACACCTGCCCGGCACGCTTGACGATCTGGCCGCGAATGCCGTCGAACTTCCATTCGGCCAGCCAGTCGCTGGCCGGGCCCAGGCGCGCCTGCATGGCCTGCGCGATGCCGGCGCTGGCAACTTCCATGTCCATCAGTTCGTCGCTGGCGTCCATCCCCAACGGGCTGGCAAGAAAAAACGGATAGGGCTGGCTGGGTTCTCGCTCCGCCTGTTCGTCACCAGAGGCTTCAGCAGACGCCAGCAGTGCACGGTACTGCGCTGCGGTGGGCATGCGCTTGCCGTCGGTGAACCCCATCATGCGCGCAGCCACCTGTTTGGCGTCCAGCCCCGCGTGCTGGGCGATGGCGCGCTGCACCAGCAGCTTGCTCACGCCCACGCGAAAACCACCACCCACCAGTTTGACCAGCAGAAAGCGCCCGGTGGCATCAAGCTCGCGCCACCAGCCGCGCAGGGCCACAGCCACCGCCTCATCGCCCTGGCCTCGCAGGGGCAGCAGGCGATGCTCCATCCAGTCGCTCAAGCTGGCCGACAGGCCTTCTGCGCTTTCTGGCGCAGGCAACACCAGGGCGATGGTTTCGGCCAGGTCGCCCACAGCCTGGTAGCTCGCGTCGAACAGCCACGCGGGCAGGCGGGACGCCTCTTCTGCCAGCGCGCGCAGCTGAGCGGTCTTGATCAGCTGGCGCGGCTTGCCGCCCGAGAGGAAGTAAACGGCCCACGCAGCGTCGGCGTCGTCCACCACGCTCAGGTAACGCTGCAGCGCGGTCACCTTGGCGCTGGTGGACGTGGTCGCGTCGAGTTCGGCGAACAGCTCGGCGAAGCGTTTCATGGCGTGGGCGCATCCAGTGATGCGGGGGCAATCTCGGCGCGGGTTTCGTGCTCGTCGCCGTACTCGGTGTCGAAGCCCTCGGCCTGCAGGCCTTGCTCCTGCAGGTAGCGCACCAGCACCGGAATGCTGCCGTGCGTGACGATCACGCGCTCGGCGCCGCTGGCCCCGATCGCACCGAGCAGACCGGGCCAGTCGGCATGGTCGCTGAGCACGAAGCCGCGGTCGTGGCCACCGCGGCGGCGCTGGCCGCGCACCTGCATCCAGCCACTGGCGAACGCGTCGGAAAAATCGCCGAAGCGTTTGATCCACGGTGTGCCCAGCGCGCTGCCGGGGCAAAGCACCAGCGCGCGCTGCAGGCTGGCCTTGTCGGTCACGTCGCTCACCATCAGCGTGTCGGGCAGCGCCACACCCACCGCGCGGTAGGCGCGGTTGAGCGGCTCGACAGCGCCATGGCAGACGATCGGGCCGATGGACGCATCGACCCCGCCCAGAATGCGCTGCGCCTTGCCCAGGCTGTAACACACCAGCACGCTGGCGCGTCGGGCGGCGGCGTTGTCGGCCCACCATTGGTTGATCTGGCCGAACAGCTCGGTGTCGGGCCGCCAGCGGTAGATGGGCAGGCCAAAGGTGGACTCGGTGATGAAGACACCGCAGCGCACATGCTCGAACGGCGTGCAGGTGCGGTCGGGCGTGGCACCAGCCGGTGTGGTGCGGTAGTCGCCACTGGCCACCCACACGCGCCCGCCGTGTTCCACCCGCACCTGCGCCGAGCCCAGCACGTGGCCGGCCGGGTGCAGCGAGATGCGCACGCCGTTGTGCTCCACGGTCTCTCCGTACGCCACGCCCTGCAGCGTGATGCCCTGCCCCAGCCGCGAGCGCAGCAGGCCTTCGGACACAGCGGTGGCCAGGTAGTGAGCGTGGCCGGGGCGCGCGTGGTCGGCGTGTGCGTGGGTGATCACCGCACGCTCCACCTTGCGCCAGGGGTCGATGTAGAAATCGCCTGGCGGGCAGTACAGGCCTTGCGGGCGCTGGACGATCAGGTCGTCTTGCATGGCCGGATCAATAGCGGTGACCGGTAACAAAAAGCGTGACTCGCATGATGCCGAACGCGATGCGATCCAGCACCCGCTGCGTCCAGTGACGGCTGCTCAGGGCCTGCACGTCGACCATGTCGCCGGCGTTCTGCACCAGTCCGTCGAGATGACTGCGCAGCAGGGCGGCAAAACGCTGGTCGGTGGTCATGACGTTGGCCTCGCGGGCCAGCAGCAGAGAAAGCGGGTCGAGGTTGGTCGAACCCACGGTGGCCCAGCGCTCGTCCACCACCGCCACCTTGGCGTGCAGCGCGCTCGGTGCGTACTCGTGGATCTCGATACCGGCGTTCACCAGGTGCTGGTAGACCGGACGCGCGGCGCGGTACTGAAAGAAGTTCTCGTACTTGCCCTGCGACAGGAGCCGCACGCGAACACCGCGCGCAGCCGCCAGGATGAGCGCGCGGCGCAGCTTGCGCCCGGGGATGAAGTAAGCGTTGGCGATCACGATCTCGCGCCGCGCCGCGCCGATGGCCTTGAGGTAGGCGCGCTCGATGTCGTGGCGGTGGCTCACGTTGTCGCGCAAGAGCAGCGTGGCGCGTGCACCGTCAACGCCCAGCGGGGCGGCACCACTGTCGCCCAGGATGCTGTTGCCATCGCCTTGCACACTGGTTCGGGAAACATCCAGCTTTTGAAGCAAGCGCGTGAAATCGCCCACCGGACGCGATTCGCGCAAGGCTTCCCACGCCGCCTTGAACTCGCGCCGGCGCGCCTGGCGCGCGGCTTGCAGTCGCCACCAGAGCTGCTCCATGGTGTCATTCATGTCGTGCACCAGCGGGCCGGCCACACGCAACGAGAAGTCCAGCCGCGGTGCATCCAGCTTGCCCAAGGCCACGTCATCCTGGTCGTCGATGATGTTGATGCCGCCACAAAACCCCACCGTGCCGTCGACCACACACAGCTTGCGGTGCAGGCGCCGCCAGCGGCTGGGGAACAGCAAACCAAAACGGCCCAACGGTGCGTAGATGTGCCAATGCACGCCGGCGGCATCGAACCGGTCTCGCCACACCTGCGGAATCGATGGTGTGCCCACGCCGTCGATCACCACCCGCACCACCACGCCGCGCCTCGCTGCACGCTCCAACGCCTCGGCCACGCTGAGGGCAGAACCGGCGAACTCGAAAATGTAGGTTTCCAGGTGCACCACGCGGCGCGCAGCGTCCATGGCTTCCACCAAAGCCGGGAAGAACTCGGCCCCGCCCTGCAGCAGCAGCAACTGGTGGCCGCCTCGCAGGGCGCCGTGCGCAGCACGCGAGCGTCGCGAAGACAGGGCTTGGCCTTTCACAACTCCAGCTCGGCGATCAGCGGCAAGTGGTCAGACATGCGCGCCCACGCACGCCCATGAGGCACCTGCGCTGACAAGGGCCGCAGGCCGCGCACGAAGATGCGGTCCAGGTGCAGCAGTGGCAGACGCGAAGGATAGGTTGGCAGGCGGATGCCTTCGAAGGTTCGCAGACCCAGGTCGGCCATGGGCCCAAGCAGTTGCGCGCCCCAGTCGTTGAAGTCACCCGCCACGATCAGCGGTGCGGACTCGGGCACACCGGTGGCGACGTACTCGCCCAGGCGCTGCACCTGGCGTGCGCGGCTGGCGTGGATCAGGCCCAGGTGGACCACGACAACGTGCACCTCGATGCCGTCAATCAACAACTGCACGTGCAACAGGCCGCGCTGCTCGAAGCGGTGGTCGGACACGTCGGAGTGCTGGCTGTCGATCACCGGCCAGCGCGAGAGCAGCGCGTTGCCGTGTTCGCCGTGGCGCGTGGTGGCGTTGGTGCGGTACACGGCCTCGTAGCCATCGGGGGTGAGATAGCTGGCCTGGTCGAGGTCGGGCCAGCGGGTGAAATGCCTCTCCAGCTTGCGGTTGTGCTGGCGAACCTCTTGCAGACACACGATGTCGGCATCGAATTGCTCGACCGCATGCGCGAGGTTGTGAATCTCCAGCCGCCTCGCCGGGCCCAGGCCCTGCACGCCTTTGTGGATGTTGTAAGTGGCGACGCGAAGAATGCTCATGGGCAAATCATGCCACCAAGACCACGCGCGACACGTGTCATTCAATTCAGACGGGCGGCCAGTCTGGGCAGCCACGAAATCGCCTCGGCATTCGACGGCGAGAAGCAGCGCTCGGTTGCCTCCGTCCAGGGCAGCCACACCTGGTTTCGGTGCTCACGCGGGCTCAGCACCACTGGCACGGCACGCGGAATGCACAGGCCGAACAGGTGCTCGGTGTTGTGCGTCACGCCCTCGGCATATCGGTGGCGCCACTGCGGGTAGATCTCGTACACGTTCTCCAGCGCCCAGTCGGTGAGCTCGTGGCCGGGCGCTCGCACATCGAGCCCGGTTTCTTCCGCCACCTCGCGCGCAGCGGCGAGTTCGAAGGATTCATCCAGCGTGTCCTTGGAGCCGGTCACCGACTGCCAGAAGCCTGGTGCATCGGCTCGCTCGATCAACAACACCTCCAGCGCAGGCGTGTGAATGACGACCAGCACCGACTGGGGGATTTTGGGTGGCATGGGCAAGCGGATCAGAACAGGCGCGAGGCGGTACTGCCCACGGAACGGGCGCGCTGCAACAGCCTCCAGCCCGACCACAGCCGCAGCGCCAGCCCCAGCAAGCGGCGCGGTCGCCACACCGCCACGGCGAGCACGCCGCCGGCCACCACCAGCGGGTTGGCGCGCAACCAGATCCAGGCGTCCTGCAAACGATCCGCCCACACCCAAGCTGGCTGCACCACCTGCATCTGCTCCACCACCTGACCACGCAACCGGCCGGAGCGCAACACCAGCATCTCGCGTCGGCGGGCCAGTTGCGCGGCGCGGCCGGGTTCGGAGGTGCTCATGAACGCAGCTCCTCGCGATCCTGCTTGAGCTCTTCGACGGTGGCCGAGAACAGCCGGGTGCCACTGCGCAAGCGCTCACGCGCCAGCCAGGCCGCGACACCACCGAGACCGATGAACACACCGGCAAACACCGCGAGCGGCAACAGGCGATGCGTGTCCCACAAAGCGACCGTGATCAACATGGCCACAAAACCCAGCCCCAGGCTGAGAAAGGCCACGGCCACCGCGCCGTAGACCAGCAAGCCGCCCACGCGCAGCACTTCTTCTTGCGCCTCCACGCTGAGCAGCTCCAGCCGCAACTGGAGCAACTCGAGCACGGTGGCGGCCAGCCCCTTGAGCGAGGCCGACAAGCGGGTCGGTGGGGCCGGGCTGTCGGGCACGTTCAACGGCGGCTGATCAGCAGACCGATCACCAGACCGATGCCGGCGGCGGTACCCACCGCGCGCCATGGGTGCTCGTGCACGTAGTCGTCGGTGGCGCGCGCCATCTCCCGGGTTTTTTCCTTGATGGCGTCTTCCGCGTCCAGCAGCTTGTGGCGGGCCAGGCGCAGGTTTTCGTTGATGCGTTCCCGCAGTTCCACCACCTTGCCTTCGGTCTGGTGGGCGGTCGCCACCATCAGCTCTTCGGCGTCGGCGATCACGCGCTGCAGGTCGGCGACCAGCTTCTCTTTGTTGGCCAGGGTGTCTTGGGCGTTCTTGCTCATGGGTGGACTCCTTTCAAAAACCCATCCTAACAAACCCTCTCGTGTCCCCGACCCTACGTTTGGTTACCGCACCTGCGCGGTCCGGAACCGGGCCTGGCGCCCACAAAAAAGGGCGGCCTGTGCCGCCCTTCCCTGTGGATATCGCGCCCGGTCAGGCGGTCTTGACCAGGTCCGTGTTGCGCAGGCGAATGTGCAGCTCGCGCAGCTGCTTCTCGTCCACCAGACTGGGCGCCTGGGTGAGCAGACACTGCGCGCGCTGGGTCTTGGGAAACGCGATCACGTCACGGATCGACTCGGCGCCGGTCATCAGCGTGACGATGCGGTCCAGACCGAAGGCCAAGCCACCGTGAGGGGGGGCGCCGTACTGCAGCGCGTCGAGCAGGAAGCCGAACTTGACCTGGGCTTCCTCGGGCGTGATCTTGAGTGCATCAAACACCTTCTGCTGCACGGCAGCGGTGTGGATACGCACCGAACCGCCGCCGATTTCCCAGCCATTGAGCACCATGTCGTAGCCCTTGGCGATGCACTTTTCGGGCGCTGTGACCATCCAGTCCTCGTGGCCGTCTTTGGGCGCGGTGAACGGGTGGTGCACGGCGGTCCAGCGGTCGGCCTCCTCGTCGTGCTCGAACATGGGAAAGTCCACCACCCACATCGGCGCCCAGCGGCTTTCGAACAGGCCGTTTTTCTTGCCCAGTTCGCTGTGGCCGATCTTCAGTCGCAACGCGCCGATGGCGTCGTTCACCACCTTGGCCTTGTCGGCGCCGAAGAAAATGATGTCGCCGTTCTGCGCTTTGGTGCGCGCGAGGATGTCGGCCACCGCCTTGTCGTGCAGGTTCTTCACGATCGGGCTCTGCAGGCCGTCGCGGCCCTTGGTCACGTCGTTCACCTTGATCCAGGCCAGGCCCTTGGCGCCGTAGATCTTGACGAACTCGGTGTAGGCGTCGATTTCGCTGCGGCTCATGTCTGCGCCGCCACGCACGCACAGGGCCACCACGCGGCCACCTTTCATGGTGGCGGGCGCGGAGAAAACCTTGAAGTCCACGTCACCCATCACGTCGGTGAGTTCGGTGAACTCGAGCATGACGCGCAGGTCGGGCTTGTCGGAGCCGAAGCGATGCATGGCTTCGCTGTAGGCCATCACCGGGAACTCGCCGAGGTCCACACCCAGCGTGTTCTGGAACACCGTCTTGATCATGCCCTGGAACATGTCGCGGATGTCTTCCTCGGTCAGGAACGAGGTCTCGATATCGATCTGCGTAAACTCGGGCTGGCGGTCGGCGCGCAGATCTTCGTCGCGGAAACACTTGGTGATCTGGTAGTAACGGTCGAAGCCGGCCACCAT
>JANPKR010000228.1:0-7956 GCA_031426175.1 Hydrogenophaga sp.
TCCATGGCGCATCGCGCCGGTGGCTTTGTCCATCGCCATGCTGCTGTCGGCCTGTGGCAACAGCGATCCGCAGAAGATGGTGGAGTCCGCGCGTGAGTACCTGGACAAGAAGGACAGCGCCGCAGCGATCATCCAGCTCAAAAATGCATTGCAGGAAAAGCCGGATCTGGCAGAAGCGCGGTTCCTGCTGGGAAAGGCACTGCTTGCCAACGGCGACCCGGTGGGCAGCCAGACCGAGCTGCAGAAAGCGCTGGATCTGGGCTTTGCGGCCGATGAAGTCACGCCTTTGCTGGCGCGCAGCCGCTTGTCGCAGGGCCAGTTCGCTGGAGTGTCCAAAGATTACGGAGCGGTGCAACTGGGCACCGCCGAGGCCAACGCAACCCTCAAGACGCTGGTGGCCCTGGCCTGGCGCCAGCAGGGCAACCAGGACGCCTTCCAGAAAAGTTTGCAGGAAGCCCTTGCAGCCAAGCCCGACCATGAGCCGGCGCTGATCGAACAGGCCCGGATGAAGGCCGCGCAGCGCGACTTTGACGGTGCATTGGGCGTGCTGGCGTCCTTGCTTGCAAAGTCGCCCAAGAACGAAGATGCCCTCAAACTGCGCGGCGACATCTTGCTGTACGGCAAGAATGAACCCGACCAGGCGCTGGCCGCTTACCGCGAATCAGCAGCGGCCCGGCCCAAGTTCCAGGAGGGCCAGGGCGGTGTGGTTCGCGTGTTGCTGAGCCAGGGCAAGCTTGATGAAGCGGCGAAAGAAATCGAAACCCTCAAGACGTTTGCTGCGGGCTACCCACAGACACTCACCCTGCAGGCCCAACTGGCGCTGCAGAAGAACGAGTTGCCCGCCGCGCGAGAGCATGCGCAGCAATTGCTCAAGCTCACACCGAGCAATCCCACTGCGCTGGAACTTGCCGGTGCCATTGAGTTCCAGCTCAACTCCATGGTGCAGGCCGAAGCTTTGTTGACGCGCGCGGTGCAGGCAGCGCCGCAGCTTCGCGTGGCGCGCCGCGTGCTGGTGTTGACCTACCTGCGCACCGGCCAAGTAGACCGCGCCATTGCTGCGCTGCCCTCCGACATAGCCACCAACAACTCCGACCCGGCGCTCCTGTCGGTGGCCGGACAAGCGCACATGGTCAAGGGTGACGTTGAACTGGCGCAGCAGTTCTTCACCCGCGCCTCCAAACTCGACCCCACCGACCCCACAAAACGAACCACGCTGGCCCTGAGCCAGATGACAACGGGCAACGCCGAGTCGGCGCTGGGCGAGTTGCAGGACATTGCCTCGTCCGATGCCGGTGTGGTGGCCGACATGGCGCTGATCAACGCCCATATGCGCCGCCGCGATGTGGACAAGGCCTTGGTGGCCATCGATGGACTGCAGAAAAAGCGGGCCAACGATCCGCTGCCCCACCAGTTGCGGGGCCGCGCGCTGCTGCTGCGCAACGACCGCACCGCGGCCCGCGGGTCGTTTGAACAAGCCCTCAAGATTGATCCCGCCTACTTCGCCGCCACCGCCGCACTGGCTGCGCTGGACATCGTGGACCGCAAGCCGCAGGACGCCCAGCAGCGGATGGAGGCGGTGCTCAAGACCAACCCCACCAATGCCCAGGCCTTGATGGCGCTGGCTGAAATCAAGGCGGGCTCAGGCGCGGGCAAGCAGGAGGTGATCGACCTGATCCAGAAGGCGATCGACGCTGCACCGACCGACAAGACCCCCCGGCTGATGTTGGTCGAGTACCACCTGCGCCAGAACGACGCCAAGGCCGCCCTCACCACTGCCCAAAGCGCCGCCGTGGCCCTGCCCGACGTGCCCGAGCTCGTGGACGCACTGGGTCGTGCCCAGGCCGCCAATGGCGATAACAACCAGGCCATGAGCAGCTTCAACAAGCTGGTGGGCTTGATGCCGCAATCGCCCTTGCCTTACCTGCGCATGGCCACGGTGCACGTGGCTGCCAAGGACAACTCCGCAGCCATTACCAGCCTGCGCAAGGCACTGGATGCCCAGCCCAACCTGCTCGCCGCCCAACGCGGATTGGCCGAACTGTTCGTCAAGAACAACCAGAACAGCGAGGCGGTGGCCATCAGCAAGACTGTGCAGAAACAGAGGCCAAAGGAAAGCGCGGGCTTCCTGCTGGAAGGTGATGTTCAAGCGACCACCCGCAACTGGGCGGGCGCCGCGGCGGCCTACCAGGCTGGATTGAAGGTGGCCCCGGGGCCTGAGCTGGTCATCAAGCTGCATACAGCGCTGACGCAGGATGGCAAAGCCGCCGATGCGCAACGCCTGGCTGCCGAGTGGCAGCGCTCGAACCCCAACGACGCGGCCATTCCGCTGTACCTGGGTGACCGCGCCATCGCCAGCAACCAGCTGAACGAAGCGCAACGCCACTACGACCGCGTGATTTCATTGCAGCCCAACAACGCACTCGCGTTGAACAACATGGCTTGGGTCGCAGGCAAGCTGGGCAGGGACGATGCGGTGGCCCTGGCCGAGAAGGCCAACGAGGTGGCGCCAAACCAGCCCGCTTTCATGGACACGTTGGCCATGCTGCTGTCCGAGAAAAACGAACACACGCGCGCGCTCACGCTGCAGAAGAAGGTGGTGGAGCTCCAGCCCAACGCACCATTGTTCAAGCTCAACCTGGCCAAGATCCACATCAAGGCCGGCGACAAGGCGGCTGCAAAACCGCTGTTGGAAGAACTGACTGCGCTGGGCGACAAGTTCTCTGCGCAGGCCGAAGTGGCCCAACTCAAGGGCACGCTTTGAGATGTAGGAGTCGGGATTTTTTACATGTCAGGGCGATGGAGCGCGGACAAGGAATGCGCCGCAGGATTTGGTCAAACAAATCAAGGGCTTGTAAGCAGCTGTATCTATCGGCAGGATTCTTGCTTGCGCCTGTGTGAAACCACCTGACACTCGACCACAAAAGTCTCGACCGCTCGAATTCGCGACACAGACTGAATTTCCGGGAAGCAGGAAGCCCCACATGAACGACAAGACCACGCCCTCATCGAACCCGCAGGAGACTGCAGCGTCCGCCGCCGCCGGGCTCACCCGTCGCCGTCTGGTGCGTGCCGGCCTCACCGCCGCGCCCGTCATGGCCGCGCTGCACAGCAACACCGTGCTGGCGGGTGGTGGCGATCACAGCTGCATTCGCCCTTCTTCCTTTTCCTCCCTCAAGCTGGCCCAAATGAAGGTGAGTCGTGGCCGTCAGATCCGTGCCGATTACGAGTGCAAGTCGCATGGCTACTGGAAGAACAACGACGGGAATCTGACGCCGAACTTCAAGAGCAGGAGTTTTCTTTCTTCGACCGAGTCGCCGACCGGGTTCACTGAAAATCCGGGTGGAGCGTTCACGGGCAAGTCGTTGCAGCAAGTTCTTGACATGACTGGCAACAGCAACAACGAGGCTTTGGCGCGCCATGTCGTGGCTGCTTACTTGTCGGCCATGTCGGCGGGCAACAATCCCGACCGTGTGTTGTTGTCGGTGGCTCAATGCCAGGAAATCTGGAACGGGCAGGGCAACTGGTCGCCGTTTGCCGGCGCCAGCTGGACTTTGGCCGACACCAAGAATTATTTCGACAAGGTTTTCGGCCCCGCATTTTTGTGAACGAAGAGGGTGTGTCCGTGCGTTGCCGATGCCGGCGCATGAGCGATTTCTCCCTGCGCACCTTCGCTGACGGGGTGGTGGTGTACGACGAGGCTGACGGCAGCTTGCATGCTTTGAATCCGGTGGCGGGAGAGGCACTGGAACATCTGATCAGGCACACCTCAGGATTGCGCGACCAAGACCTTGCCCGCCTGATGCTCCAGGACGAGCCCGAGGCGACCGATCTGGAGCAGGTTCGTGGCTTGTTGGATGGTTTGGTGTCTTTGGGTTTTGCGGAGCACGTGCCGACGTGAGCCTGTCCGCCAGTTTGAGCACACTGACCCTGTCTGAACTTGGCCAGCGTCTGGCGGGTGATGGGATCAACTTGCGAGTCCCCCCGTTTGTCATGAACATTCGAAGTGTCATTCCCGCGGTAGCGAAGGGCTTGAATGCCCTCTACGGCGCTAACGAGTGGCTTCAGGGTCACGAGCACTTTGCAGACTTCCATGTGGCCGTGTCGACTCGGCACAGGGTTTTCAAAAAGTTGTGTGTCTTCGAGATGGATGGCTTTCAGCCCTTCACGCCGCTGGCTTACGGTGAAGCGTTTGCCTTCCTGGAATGGGGCATGAACTGGTGCATCACCAGCCATTGCCACACCTGGTTGACCATTCACTCCGCCGTGCTTGAAAAAAACGGCCGCGCGGTGCTCCTGCCGGCGCCACCTGGGTCTGGCAAGAGCACGCTGTGTGCGGCTTTGATGCTGCATGGCTGGCGGCTGCTGTCCGACGAAATGGCCTTGCTGGATCCAGTGACTGGCCTGGTTACCCCAGCGCCCAGACCCGTGAGCCTGAAGAACGCCTCGATCGACGTGATTCGACAACGTGCGCAGGGACTGAACTTCGGTCCGGTGGCCCACGACACCCTCAAGGGCACCGTGGCTCACATGCAGGTTTCTGCCCAGAGCCTGGAGCTGGCGCACGTTCCGGCCTTGCCAACCTGGGTGGTGTTTCCCAGGTACGCCAAGGAAGCTGCTTTGACGGTGATCGACCATCCCAAGTCACAAGCCTTGGTGGAACTTGCTTCCAACAGCTTCAACCACCACGTGCACGGTCGAGCAGGTTTTGAAGCATTGGCGCAGCTGATCGAACGCTGCGGCTGCCACGACCTTGAATATGGCTTGCTGGAAGATGCCCTGGCCTGGTTTGACGCCCTGGAAGCGCAGCCATGAGCGCAGCCGCCATCAACGTGCTGCTGGCGGCGCTCGAGCAACCGACCAGCCTAGCGAGGCTTTCGCCCTCAGACTGGGATCTCCTGATTCGCCAGGCGCGTCGCGCCGACGTGCTCGCCCGTATTGGCGAGAGTTCGCGTTTTCATGGGCAGTGGGACAACTTGCTGGCCCAACCTCGAAGACATCTGGAATCGGCCATGAAACTGGCGCAGCGGCAACATGTGGAGTTGCGCCACGAGGTGCAGGCGATTGCCCGTGCGCTTGCGTCGGTGGGTGAGCCGGCGGTGCTGCTCAAGGGTGCCGCTTACGTTCAGGCGGATTTGACGGCAGCGCGCGGGCGCATGGTGTCTGATGTGGACATCCTCGTGCCGCGCCACCGTCTCGCCGAGGTTGAATCTGCATTGATGATGGCCGGCTGGGTACAGACCAACCGCGACCCTTACGACCAGCAGTACTACCGGAAATGGATGCACGAGCTGCCCCCGCTGAGACATGTCAAACGGGGCTCGGTACTCGATGTGCACCACGCCATCCTGCCGCGCACGGCGCGGCTCAAGCCAGACCCGGCGTTGTTGCTGGTGGACACCGTGGCGGCCGGTGATGACGAGCGCATTCGCGTGCTGGCCAAACCCGACATGGTGTTGCACAGCGCCGCGCACCTGTTTCACGAAGGCGAGCTGGAGATGGGATTGCGCGGGCTGGTCGACCTTGACGCACTTCTGCGCGAATTCGGCCAAGACCCCGATTTCTGGCCTGCCCTGCGGTCGCGGGCCCAGCAGCTCGATCTTGATGGGCCGCTGTACCTGGCCCTCAGGTACACCCGCCTGTTCCTGAAGACACCGGCACCCGATGGCCTGGAGGCCGAATTGCAGGCGTCGGCGCAACGCCGTGGCGCGGTGATGCCTGTGGGCTTGCAAGACGCGCTTTTTCTGCGAGCCCTGCGCCCCGACCACGCCACCGCATCCGACGCCTGGACGCCGCTGGCGCGCGCTTTTCTGTACTTGCGCGGACACTGGCTGCGCATGCCGCCGACGCTGCTGACCTGGCACCTGCTGAGAAAAATGTTCAAAAGCCTGCACCTTGAGAGGACCGCGCCATGATCCGCCGCGCATTCCACGTTTGGGGACTGGCATGCCTGTCCCTGCTGGCGTCGGCTCACGCACAGGCCGGCCTGCCCGAAGCCGTTGTCAAGCTCAAACCATCGGTGGTGTTGATCGGTACCTTCAAGGCCACCGACAGCCCGCGCTTCCAGCTTCGGGGAACAGGTTTCATTGCGGGCAACGGCCAGTTGGTGGTGACCAACGCCCATGTGCTGCCCACCCCCGCGGGGGCCGATGCGCCGGCCCTGGTGGTGCAGGTTCGCCAGCCTTCGGGTGATTGGCAGATGCGCCCGGCGGCGCCACTGGAAACGAACCCGGCGCACGACCTGGCCCTGCTGCGCATGGAAGGCCCGCCAGGCATTCCCGTCCGGCTGGGCGACTCCAACGCGGTGCGCGAGGGCGACGATCTCGCCTTCATGGGCTTTCCCATCGGGGGCGTTCTGGGCTTCTCGCCGGTGACGCACCGGGCCACGGTGTCCAGCATCACGCCAGCGGCGCTGCCGAGCCCTTCGGCCGGGCGCCTGAGCGAGATGGCCATTCGAGGTTTGCGCAATGGCACGTTCAACATTTTTCAGCTTGATGCAACTGCGTACCCCGGCAACAGCGGAGGTCCGTTGTTCGATCCCGAAACCGGCGATGTGGTGGGTGTGTTGAACATGGTGCTGATCAAAGGCACGCGCGAGTCGGCGCTGAGCCAGCCGTCGGGCATTTCGTACGCCATTCCCGGCGTGCATGTGCGCGAGATGCTCGACCGGCATCGCTGAGGGTGGGCCAGCCATGAGCCGAAGCCCGGAAAGAGTGGATGCGCTGGTTGTCGGTGCCGGCGTGATCGGGCTTGCGGTGGCGCGCGCATTGGCGTTTGCAGGGCGTGAGGTCATGGTGCTGGAACGCGAGGCCGCGATCGGCACGGGCACCAGCTCGCGCAACAGCGAGGTGATTCACGCGGGCATCTACTACCCGGCCGGGTCGCTGAAGGCACAGTTGTGTGTGCAGGGGCGAGAGGCGCTCTATGCCTATTGCAACGAACGCGGCATCGCCCATCGGCGTTGCGGCAAGCTCATCGTGGCCAACACGCCGGCGCAATTGGCCAGCCTGCCCGGCATTGTGGCCAAGGCTGCCGCCAACGGTGTGGCGGATCTGGTGTTGCTGAGCCAGCAACAAGTCCGGGCCATGGAGCCTCAACTCACCTGCCTCGGTGCAGTGCATTCGCCGTCCACCGGCATCGTGGACAGCCATGCGCTCATGCTGGCATTGCAGGGGGACCTGGAGAGCCGAGGTGGGTTGGTGGCCTGCCACAGCGGCGTCCGTGAACTGGCGGTGACACCGCGCGGCATCCTGGTGGAGTCGCTCGACGGCACGCGTCTGCTGGCGCGCACCGTGGTCAACGCAGCGGGGCTCAACGCCTGTGACCTGGCCCTCAAGATCCGCGGGCTCAACCCTCGGCTGGTCCCCAAACCCTGGTACGCCAAAGGCAGCTATTTCACGCTCGCCGGACGCCCGCCGTTCACGCACCTGATCTACCCGGCGCCCGAGCCCGATGCACACCTGGCCGGACTCGGTGTCCACCTCACACTGGACCTGGGTGGTCAGGCCAAGTTTGGACCCGACGTGGAATGGATCGCGTCGCCCGACGACGTGCTGGTGGATCCTGCGCGCGCCGACGTCTTTTACGCTGAAGTACGCCGCTACTGGCCCGCCTTGCCAGAAGGCGCTTTGCAGCCCGGCTACGCGGGTATCCGTCCCAAGATCAGCGGCCCGCACGAGCCCGCGGCCGATTTCAGCATCCAGGGTCCAGGCGAGCACGGCGTTCCCGGCCTCGTGAATCTGTTCGGCATCGAGTCACCCGGCCTCACGAGCTGCCTGGCGCTGGCCAGTCGGGTGGTGGCATTGACTTGATCAGCCGCCGTGCGCCTGGATCGCCCGGGCGGATTCCCACACCAGGGAGGGGCCCTTGTAGATCAGGCCGGTGTAGATCTGAACCAGATTGGCACCCGACTGAACTTTGCTCACTGCATCCGCCGCACTGAGCACACCGCCCACGCCG
>JANPKR010000229.1:0-4019 GCA_031426175.1 Hydrogenophaga sp.
AGTCCGTTGTTGGTCATGTGTGTCTCTGCTGTTTTCTCAAAGTGATTGGCCATGGGCCGCGATCAAACCCAGGCCCAGGTCTGTACCGCCGGATGTTGCGTCTTTGGGCTTGTATTCGCAACCGATCCAGCCGGTGTAGCCCAGCGCGTCGATGTGCTGGAACAGGAAGCGGTGATCGATCTCGCCGGTGCCAGGCTCGTTGCGGCCAGGGGTGTCGGCCAGCTGCATGTGGGCAATGCGCGGCAGCAGGTCGCGGATGGTGTTGGCCAGCTCGCCTTCCATGCGCTGTGCGTGGTAAATGTCGTACTGCAGGAACACGTTGTCGGAACCCACCTCGTCCATCAGCTCGATGGCCTGGCGCGGGCGGTTCACAAAGTAACCCGGCATGTCGAAGCGGTTGATGGGCTCGATCAGCAGCGGGATGCCGAGTTTTTTGGCCTCTGCCGCGGCGTGGCGCACGTTGCCCACCCAGGTGGCGCGGGCCTGCGCCTCGCTCACACCGGCGGGCACGAGGCCCGCCATGCTGTGCCAGCGCTGAACGCCGATCACCGGCGCGTAGCTGGCGGCCTTGGCCACCCCGGCGCGAAACTCGTCTTCGCGCCCGGGAATGCAGGCAATGCCGCGCTCGCCCGCAGCCCAGTCGCCCGGTGGCAGGTTGTGCAACACCAGTTCGAGGTGGTGGTCCTTGAGCCGGCTGGCGACTTCTTCGGCCGGATGGTCGTAGGGAAACAGAAACTCCACCGCCTTGAATCCAGCTTTGGCAGCGGCGGCAAAACGGTCGAGGAAGGGAAGTTCTGTCCACAGCATGGACAGGTTGGCGGCAAAACGGGGCACGTGTGTTTCCTTGTTATTCCAGCAGTCCTGCGGCCACCAGGCCCTCGCGGCCCTCGGGGTGCAGGCACTCGATGTCTTCGAACTCGTTGATGGCGTTGATCTCGGTGCCCATGGCAATGTTGGTCACCTTCTCCAGAATCACCTCGACCACCACCGGCACACTGAACTTGCGCGCCATCACCTGCGCCTCGCGCAGCGCGTCCTGGATCTTCGCCGGGTCGGTCACGCGCAGCGACTTGCAGCCCAGGCCTTCCACCACCGCCTGGTGGTCCACGCCGTAGCCCTTGAGCGCGGGATCGTCCACGTTCTGGTTTTCAAATGCGAGCTGCACGCAGTAGTCCATCTCGAAACCGCGCTGCGCCTGGCGGATCAGGCCCAGATAGCTGTTGTTCACCAAAACCTGCACATACGGCAGGCGGAACTGAGCGCCCACCGCCAGCTCTTCCACCAGGAACTGGAAGTCGTAGTCGCCCGACAGACCCACCACCGTTTTGGTGGGGTCGGCCGCCACCACGCCGAGTGCGGCGGGGATTGTCCAGCCCAGAGGACCAGCCTGGCCGCAGTTGATCCACTGGCGCGGCCCGTACACGTGCAAGAACTGCGCGCCAGCAATCTGGCTCAGGCCGATGGTGGACACGTAAACCGTGTCGCGACCGAAGGCGGCGTTCATCTCTTCGTACACGCGCTGCGGCTTGATCGGCATGTTGTCGAAGTGCGTCTTGCGCTGCATGAGCTTCTTGCGCTCAGCGCAACGGGCCGCCCAAGTGCTGTAGTCCTTCAAGGCACCGGCTGCTTTGCGCTCACGGGCCACCTGCACGAAGAGTTCAAGCGCGATCTTCGCGTCTGACACGATGCCCAGGTCGGGGTTGAACACGCGGCCGATCTGCGTGGGCTCGATGTCCACGTGCACGAACTTGCGGCCCTGGGTGTAGACCTCGATCGAACCGGTGTGCCGATTCGCCCAGCGGTTGCCGATGCCCAGCACGAAGTCGCTGGCGAGCATGGTGGCGTTGCCGTAGCGGTGGCTGGTCTGCAGACCCACCATGCCGGCCATGAGCGGGTGGTCATCGGGGATGCTGCCCCAGGCCATGAGGGT
This sequence comes from Hydrogenophaga sp., assembly GCA_031426175.1. Taxonomy (GTDB): domain Bacteria; phylum Pseudomonadota; class Gammaproteobacteria; order Burkholderiales; family Burkholderiaceae_C; genus Hydrogenophaga. The sequence continues at coordinate 1,931 of JANPKR010000229.1, forward strand.
GGGAATGACCGGCACGCCGGTGAGTTCGGCCAGCTCCACCTACACGCCGGATGCGTCGGCGTTGATGATGCCGCCACCGGCCACGATGAGGGGTTTGCTGGAGGCAGCCAACATGTCCAGCGCCTTCTCGATCTGTTTGCGGGTGGCGGCTGGCTTGTAAACCGGCAGAGGCTCGTAGGTGTCGATGTCGAATTCGATCTCGGCCATCTGCACGTCGATGGGCAGGTCGATCAGCACCGGGCCCGGGCGGCCCGAGCGCATGAGGTGAAAAGCCTGCTGGAACGCACGGGGCACCAGCGCGGGCTCGCGCACTGTCACGCTCCACTTGGTCACCGGCTTGCTGATGGACTCAATGTCCACCGCCTGGAAGTCTTCCTTGTACATGCGCGCACGGGGTGCCTGGCCGGTGATGCACAGGATCGGAATGCTGTCGGCAATGGCCGAGTACAGGCCGGTGATCATGTCGGTGCCAGCGGGTCCGCTGGTACCGATGCACACGCCGATATTGCCGGCCTTGGCCCGTGTGTAGCCCTCGGCCATGTGCGAGGCGCCTTCCACGTGGCGCGCCAGCACATGGGCAATGGTCTGGCGTTCGCGCAGCTGCGCGTAGAGCGGGTTGATGGCTGCGCCCGGAACACCGAAGGCCTGGGTGATGCCCTCTTTTTCCATCACGAGCACGGCGGCCATCGCGGCTTTCATCTTGGGCATGTCAGTCTCCAGTCGGGTTGTGGTGTCGGCTGGATCCTATGTAGCCTGTGTGGTTTTGGGAATGTCACTGGCTGTACTTTGATTCGATACCTGAGGTATGCAATGGGTCTTTTGGTGGCTACCATGCACCCATGGACCGCTACAAGGAAATCGAGGCTTTTGTGCAGGTGATGGAACACGGCAGCCTGGCCGCGGCCGCGCTGCGCGCGGGCATCACGCCGGTGATGATGGGCCGGCGCATTGACGCGCTGGAAAAACGCCTGGGCACGCAGCTCATGCACCGCTCCACGCGCCGCCTGGTGCTCACCGAACAAGGCGCCACCTTTCTCGACGAATGCCGTGGCCTGCTGGCGCAATGGGCCAGCGCAGAGTCGTCCGTGTCGTCGCAACGACACAGCGCCAGCGGCCACCTCGTGGTGTCGGCCCCGGCGGCATTCGGCCGCATGCACGTGGCACCGCACGCGAGTGCCTTCCTCAAGGCCAACCCCCAACTGCGCATTTCATTCAACCTGACCGACCGAGTGGTCGATCTGGTGCGCGAGGGCTACGACATGGCCTTGCGCATTGGCAACGTGATCGACCCCAACTTCGTCGCCATCAAGCTCGCCACCAACCAGCGCGTGGTGTGCGGCACGCCGGCCTACTTCCGCAAACACGGCAAACCCAAAACGCTGGACGACCTGAAAGCCCACAACTGCCTGGCCTTCAACCTGCAGGGCGGGCAGCAACGCGGCTGGTATTTCTTGCAGGACGGCAAGACCGTGACGGTGCGCGCCGAGGGCAACCTGGACTGCAACGACGGCGAGCTGCTGCACCGCTGGGTGAGCGAAGGCCTGGGCCTGGGTTGGCGCAGCACCTGGGAGATCCAGCTCCAGCTGCAGCGCGGCGAACTGGTGACGGTGCTCGATGAATTTGCCCTGCCCGAATACGAGATCCTCGCGGTGTATCCGAAGCAACGGCATCTGCCGGCCAAGGTGCGCTTCTTCATCGAGCACCTCAAGAAGATCTACGCACGGCCGGGCTACTGGCTACGCGACACCCCATGACCTCCCTGCTGATCGACAACGCGACCTGCATCGCCACTTTCGACCACACCGATCCGGCGCAAGGGCGCGAGTTGCAGGATGCTTCGCTGTTGGTGCGCGACCACCTCATTGAATGGATTGGCCCCGCGAGCGAAGTGCCAGCTGCGCTGCGCGACGCGGCTGACGAGACCATCGACGCACGGGGTCACCTCGTGATGCCCGGTCTGGTGAACACGCACCACCACATGTTCCAGTCGCTCACGCGGGCGATACCGGCGGTGCAGAACGCCGAGCTGTTCGGCTGGCTGCGCGGGCTCTACCCGATCTGGAGCGGACTCACACCCGAGATGGTGCAG
>JANPKR010000230.1:0-11886 GCA_031426175.1 Hydrogenophaga sp.
GCTGCGGTCAAAGACGATCTCGCCCTGGTAGCCGGTGACCTGGCGGATGGTCTCGGCCAGCTCGCGGATGCTGAGGTCTTCGCCCACGCCGATGTTGATGAGGGGCGGCTCGAACCGTCCAGTCAAGGCTTCGTCGCTGCCAAGCAGGGAATCGAACGTGGCTGCGGGCAGGTTCATGAGAAAGACACAGGCCGCGGCCATGTCGTCGCTGTACATGAATTCGCGCCTGGGCTCGCCGCTGCCCCACACAGTCACGCTGGGGCGCGCCATCACGCGCGCTTCGTGAAACTTGCGCAGCAGCGCCGGGATCACGTGGCTGGTGTCCAGGTCGTGGTTGTCGCCCGGCCCGTACAGGTTGGTGGGCATGGCGGCCAGGAAGCGGGTGCCGTGTTGCCGGTTGTAGCTCCAGCACATTTCAATGCCGGCGATCTTGGCCAGCGCATAGGGCCGGTTGGTGGCCTCCAGCGGGCCGGTGAGCAGGTCGCTCTCCTGCATGGGCTGAGGCGCCAGGCGAGGATAAATGCAGCTGGAGCCCAGGAACAGCAGGCGCTGCACGCCGGCGCGCCAGGCTTCGTGAATCACGTTGGTCTGGATCAGCAGGTTGTCCCGCACGAAATCCGCTGGGAACTGCTGGTTGGCCTGGATACCGCCCACGCGTGCTGCGCCGAGAAACACATGCTCTGGCTTCTCACGCGTGAAGAATTCGCGGGTGGCTGCGGCGTCGGTCAGGTCCAGCTCTGCATGGGTGCGCAGCAGCAGGTTGTGGTGGCCGTCGGCGCGCAGCTGGCGCACGATGGCCGAGCCCACCAGGCCGCGGTGGCCCGCCACGTAGATGCGGGCATCGGTGTGCATGGGGTGGCTCACTCGTGGAACTCGAAAGCCGGGAAGCCGGCGAGCTTGACCATGGCGTCGCGCCGGGCCATGCGGTAGTCGGACTGCACCATCTCGCTCACCAGCTGGGGCAGGGTGATCTTGGGTGTCCAGCCGAGTTGCGTGCGCGCCTTGCTTGCGTCGCCCAGCAGGGTTTCCACTTCGGTGGGGCGGTAGTAGCGCGGGTCCACCCGAACCACCACATCGCCCACCTGCACGCGCAGGTCTTTGCGGTGCACAGCCGACACCACGCCGGCCTCGTCACTGCCTTCGCCCAGCCAGTCCAGCGTGAAGCCGAGTTCGAGTGCAGCGAGTTCGACGAACTGGCGCACGCTGTACTGCACGCCGGTGGCGATCACATAGTCTTCCGGCTTGTCCTGCTGCAGCATGAGCCACTGCATTTCCACGTAGTCCTTGGCGTGGCCCCAGTCGCGCAACGCGCTCATGTTGCCCAAGTACAGGCATTTCTGCAGACCGAGTGCGATGCGCGCGATGGCCCGTGTGATCTTGCGGGTGACGAAGGTCTCGCCGCGCTGCGGGCTTTCATGGTTGAACAGGATCCCGTTGCAGGCATACATGCCGTAGGCTTCTCGGTAGTTCACCGTGATCCAGTAGGCGTAGAGCTTGGCCACCGCATAGGGGCTGCGGGGATAGAACGGCGTGGTCTCTTTCTGCGGTGTCTCCTGCACCAGGCCATACAGCTCGCTGGTGGAGGCCTGGTAAAAGCGGCAGGTTTTCTGGAGCCCCAGCAACCGGATGGCCTCCAGCAGGCGCAGCGTGCCGGTGGCGTCCACGTCGGCGGTGTATTCGGGGCTCTCGAAGCTCACCGCCACATGGCTCATGGCACCGAGGTTGTACAGCTCGTCCGGCTTCACCTGGCCAATGATGCGGATCAGGTTGCTGCTGTCGGTGAGGTCACCGTAGTGCAGCACGAAGCGGCGGTCGGACTCGTGGGGGTCCTGGTAGAGGTGGTCGATGCGGTCGGTGTTGAACGACGAGGAGCGGCGTTTGATGCCATGCACCTCGTAGCCCTTGTCGAGCAGCAGCTCGGCCAGGTACGAACCGTCCTGGCCGGTGATGCCGGTGATGAGCGCGACTTTCTTTTTCATGGTGCGGTGGTGGCGCGAGCGCCGCTGGTGGAGCTGACGCCGGCAAAGCGGGCGCGGTGTTCGGGTGCGATGGCCGCCACCATGGCGGCGGCAAACTCGGCCTGGATGCGGTGGGCCCGCGGGCTGTCGCGGTCGATCGACGAAACGCGCACCAGCATGCCGTCGGGCACGCGCCCGCGAAGGCCGTAGCGCATCTCGGTGAGTTTCTTGTTCACACCGGTGGTGGTGACGTGGTCGCCCACCACGGTCCAGTACGTCACCGGCTCGAAACGCTGACCGAGGTGGGTTTCCAGCCGGGTCGTGGAAATGGATTGGTCCAGCAGGTTGAGCGGCACCCGTTCGAGCGACTCCAGCTTGAATCCCTGCGCCGGATAACAGACCTCGGGCTTGTGCAGTTGCAGGTTGTCGCTCTGGTTCTTTCCGTAGGCAATGGAGAGCATCACGCGGTAGCCGTTGGCGTCGATGTAGTTGCGGGTGAGCGTCTGGGTGTAGATCTCGTCGATGGTTTGCTGCATCTCCGGGTCCACGATCTGAACGGCCACATTGAACTGTTCCTTCCAGCCACCAAACTCGCCGGGGACCATGGTGGCCAGGTCGATGGTGGGGCGTTCGTCGGCCAGGCTTGAGGTGGGGCGCATGGCGGCTGCCAGCGCCGCTGAAGCCACCATGAGGGACAGCAGCAGCAGGTTCTTGAGCGGGAACACCATGGTCTCAGGCCTGTTGGGGTTGGGTGCGGGCGCGCTTGCGCAGGCCCTCGAAGAACTGGAGCAGGGTGTCGGTGCTGATGATCAGCAGCAGCGCACTGAGGAACAGCACCATGCCGGCAAATCCGTGCAGGAAACCCTGGCCCGCTTCGTTGCCGAAGTGGTAGGTGATCAGGCTGAGCGCCATCACGCGGATCACGTTGGCCGTGAAGGAGATCGGCACGATCAGCACGGCCAGCGCGATGTTGCGAAACAGCGAGTCGCGCCGCACGAGGTTGAGGTAGAGCAGGCCCAGGGCTTCGAGTGTGAGCAGTGTGTGCAGACCCGCACAGGCGTCAGCCACGAGCAGCATGTACTGGCCGATCTGCAGCACCACCCCGTTGCGTCCGATCGGGTAGCCTGCGAGATACAGCACGTTCTCCGCCACATACGACACCGCCATCTTCATGGGCATGGTCACCAGATCGACCACCTGAGCGGGCAGCGGCACCATGAACAGCATGAAGAACAAGGCAAACCATTGCGCCTTGAGCGCTCTGCCGCCGCGAAGCAACAACAAGAGACCGGCGAGCAGCCAGATCACCGAACCAACCTCGAAGATGCCGATGCCTTGGGAGCGACCCAGGGCATACAGGAAGAGTGCGATCGCCACCAAAGGCCAGCCCCAAGCGCTGGGCTGTTCGCCCTGGGAGACCTGCTCCATCCTCGCCCAGTTGCGCTGCAGCAGCCACAGCGAAATGGCCAGAACGATGGGGCCGTGGAATTGTTCGTCTTGGGCCCAGATGCCCGTGAACAAGTCATAGAGACTGGGTAGATAGAGCAGGGTGAGCCCCACCATAATGGGCAGATACGGCAACAGGCGCATCACCATCGATGCGCTGGTGGCCTCAGGAACAGGGGTGGTGGCGGTCATGTTTTTTTCACTGGGGAGACTTCAGCGCGCAGCGCGCTGGATGGCTTTTCTGCTGGCAGCAGCCATTCCGTTGGGTCTGCTCGTGGGCGGAGCACAGCCCTTTGCCGTGGGCCTGGTGCCTGCACCCTGGGACAAACTGGCCCACATGGCGGTGTATGCCGTGCTGGCCTGCGCCATCGGGTTTGCGAGCCGGCGCCACGGACCGTCGGCCATGCTGATCGGCTTCGTTGGCGCTCTGCTGGTGGGCGGGCTGGATGAGTTCGGCCAGATGCACCTGCCCGGGCGCACCGCCGAGCTCGACGACCTGGTGGCCGATGCGGTGGGCGCGGCCCTGGGCACGGTGGTGCTGGCCATCCGTATTCAGGTGAGGGCGTGGGTGGCTGCGCATGTGGGGGCCGATCGGTCCTGAGGCTCAGTGCTGGTTGAGGATGGAGCCGACCACCGCAACACCGGTGTCCTGCAACCGCCTGGCGAGGTCGTTCACCCGGCGCATGGGCGTGCGGTTTTTCCGTGCTACCACCAGCGCCGCCCCCGTGCGCGCCGCAATGATTTCCGCATCGGCAAAGCGCTCGCAGGCCGGCGTGTCGATCAGCACCACGTCGAAGTTCTGACTCACCTGCTGCAACAGCTCGCCGAAACTGGCCATGCCCACCAGCTCCTGCGGGTTGGGTGGGGACGATCCCGCCGGCAACACACGCAGGCCGGGCAGGCCGGGCACAGCCTCGACGACCTCCAGGCCTGCACGACCGGCCAGGATGCCGGCCAGCCCGGCGCTGTGGCCGGTGTGGAACAACTGCGATTGGCGGGGCTGGCGCAGGTTGGCGTCGATCAGCAGCGTGCGCTGACCCTGCTGTGAAAACACCACCGCCAGGTTGGCCGCGATGAAACTGCGACCGTCCTGAGCCTGCGGGCTCACCACGCTGAGCATGCGGCGGCGGCGGTCGTCGTTGAGCCAACGCAGCATGATCTGGCCTCGCAGCGCGCGCATCTCTTCGGACACACTGGAGAAGGGCTTGAAGGCTGTGACCAGTTCCCGGCTCAGGTGCGTGTCGTTGTCGTGCAGGTAGCCGTAGTTGAACTGCGTGGACAGGGCGGCGTCCAGGTCGCTGCGTTGCAGGAGCTTGAGCGCAATGGCGGCTTCGCCGAAGGGCTCGTCGTGGCTGTGCTGGCGAGCGATGACGCGGTCGATGTGCTCGGGCTGCAACACGCCGCGCGCTACCAGCAGGTCGCCAATCGTGCCGTGCGGCTTCAGGCGTTCGGGGGCGTTCATGTCCGTGCTCCGGCCACTGGTTTCATCATGCCGCGCGCGGGCCCGATGCTGCCGAGCAGGATCACGTCCCGAAGCTCGTGCAGGTCGTCGGCCGAGCGAACGCGGCGATTGGAGAACTCCAGCGACAGCGCCACCATGATGCCCAGCAACCCGCCGAGGAACATGGCGATGGCGATGTTGAGCTTCACCCGCGGACCGGACGGAAAGGCGGGCGCCACTGCCGGGTTGAGCACGGCGATGTTGGTCTGGTTGGTCTGGCTCTCCAGGCTGCTTTGTGAGGCACGCAGGCTGACCGAATCAAACACACGCTGCGCCGATTCCACGTCTCCGCGCAGCACGCGGATTTCGTCGCGTTGCTGGTTGAGCAGCAACACCCTTGACTTCTGCGCGGCGAGGGCGGCCTGCAACTGCGCCTCGCGCTGGCGGTTGACTTCGTAGGTCGTGTTGATCGAGTTGGTGATCTGCTGCGTCTCGGACGCGAGTTGCGCCTTGAGTTCGGCCAGTTCGGACTCGGCGCGCTGGGTTTGCGGGTGGTTCTTGCCCAGGTTCACACTGCCCTCGATCAACTTGGCTTCCAGCCGCGCAATGTCGGACTTCAGGCCGTTGATCAGCGGGCTCTGCATCACCTCGGCCACCGTAGCGCCGTCGCTGCGGGTGCGCTTGCTCCGGCTGTCGGTGGTCGCGGCCTGGATGGACGTCAGTTGGCTGCTGGTCTCGTTGAGCTTGGCGGTTTCAAAGTCCACCCGCTCGTCGTTGGAGGTGATGCCGTTGGCCTGCTGGAAATCCGACAAGGCTTTCTGCGCTGTTTCCAGCCGGGCGCGTGCTGCCTTGGTCTGTTCATCAAAGAACCCGGCGTACTGACGCGCGGGGTCCACCCGAAGCTCCAGGTTGACGTCGATGTAGGCCTGCGCAAATGCGTTGGCCACCGCGGCCGCGAAGTCGGGATCGGCGCCCACGTACTCGATGTTGATCACGTTGCTTTCGCGCGAAGGCTTCACATCGAGGTTGCCCTTGAGCAGCGCGGCCAGCCAGTCAATCAGTTGTCCGCGGCCGTCGGTGGCCTCACGCCACTGCGACTGCACGGCCAGGTTGGTGTCCATGCGCAGGTTGCTCACCACGCGCTTTGCCACGCGGTCGCTTTTGATGATGTCAACCTGGGTGGCCATGTAGCCGGTGGCGACCATGCCGGCCATGGTGCCGCTGACTGGGTCGGGCTTGATGTCGAGCACCACCGATGCGCTGGCGGTGTACTGCTTGCCGGACATCAAGCTGACGGTGGCGGTGGCAGCCACCACCAGCACGAAGGTGACGAACACCACGAGCCAGTGCGCGCGCAGGATGACGAAGAGTTGTTGGGGTGTCATGGCTTGGGGCTCGAGGCTCGGGCTTCAGAACAGGCTTTCCCGCACGTAGAGCACGTCGTTGGGCATCACCAGATCGTTCATCTGGGGTGTGAGCAGCGTGATGCCGCCACCGTCCTGCTGGCGGTGCAGTTGCAGCCGGTCGCGCGAGCCGCGCGCGGTGGGGCCGCCGGCCAGCGCCAGCGCCTGCATCACGGTCATGGCGCGTTCGATGCGGAATGAGCCGGGGCGCTGGGCCTCGCCATACACGTAGAACACCGGTGCGCGGTGCACGTAGATCACATCACCGCCCTGCAGCACGATGTCGTCCTGGCTGGGTTCGCGCAGGAACAGCGCGGGCAGGTCCACCAGCTTGCGAAATGGTTGGCCGGCGCGCTGGCCGGTGACGATGACCACATCGTCTCCACCGGGCGTGGTGCCACCGGCATTGGCCAGCATGTCGCTCAGGCGGGTGCTGGCGGTTTCCAGCGGAAAACGGCCCGGCCGCCCCACCTGGACCAGCACCGACACCTGGCTGCCGCGCACCTGCGTCAACAGCAGCGTGACCTGCGGGTTCTGCAGGAAACCTCCGCTTTTCAGGGCTTCGGCGATCTTCTTCTCTGCAGCGCTCACCGGCAGGCCGCCCAGGCGGACCGTGCCGATGAGCGGGAACGAGATCGTGCCGTTGTCGGAAATGCGGGTCTCCAGCGTCAGGTCGGGGTTCTGAAACACCTGCACACGCACCGCATCACCGGCGGCGAGGGGGTAATCCACCGGACCGACCTGTGCGTGTGCGCTCAGGCCCGTCAGCACCATGACCAGGAACAGCCACCACGAGCGCAGCAGGGCCGGCAGGCAGCGCAACAACACCGCGGTGCCCATCACTTCAGACCCTGGATGCCGCGTTCCATGGCGCTTTGGTCGGCGCTCCCTGCGGGTTTTCCACCGCTTTCCACGGGGACCGCGAGCGGCAAGGCCTCGGCAGGGGTGGCTGGTTTGTCGGTCGGGGCGACGCCCTTCGTGGCGGCGCGGTCAAAGTCACCCAGGTAAGTGATGGTGGTCACGTCGCGCAGGCGCTTGATTTCACTGCCGACGGTCTCGGCGGAGCGTCGGTTGTTCAGGAACTGTGCGATGCCGGGCGTGGCCGTGGCCTCGCTCACCGGCACCTGTTGCGACGAGGCGACCCGCACGAACGTGACGCTGTCCCCCGTCTGCACTGCAATGCTCTGACCGTCCTTGAGCGCATGCACCTGGGGCAGCAGTTCCAGCGGAAGCTGCTCTGCTGTGCGGGTGGCACTGCCGCCACCAAACTGCACGTTGCGGGTGCGCAGGAGGCCTGCCACCTCCTCGATCGGACGGCCCTGGTCGGCCATCTTCTTCAGGTCGTCCACGATCCCGATCGCATTGGGCACGCGGATCTCCTGCAGGTTGAACACGCGCCGCTCGGCGAACAGCGCGGGGTTGTCCTGGTAGTACTTCTTGACTTCCTCGGGCGTGGGCTTGGGAACCGAACTGGTGAGCTGTTGCAGGTAGGCGCGCGCCAGCACCTCGCGGCGCGCAGCCTCCAACTGCGCCACCACGTCGGGTGAGCGGTGCAGTTTGCTTTCGGTCGCCTGGTCGACGGCGAGCTGCTGGTCGATCAAACGCTCCAGCACCTGCTGGCTGGCCGCCTGCACCGCGTCCTTGGATGCATTGCCCATCGGTGTGCGGCTGAGCACCTGGTTGATCTGGTGCACCGAGATCTCACTGGAGCCGACCTTGGCCGCCACCTGGGTGGCCTTGGCGCCGCCTTCCTCGCTGCCGCAGGCGCTCAGTCCCACGGTCAACGAGAAGGCCAGCGCGGTGACTTGCAGCAGGCTGGAGATGGGATTGCGTTTGTGGTGGTTCATGCTTGTGCTCGAAGAAAAGTAAGGGTCCGGCCAATGCGTCGGATCACTTGTAGGCAACCGGCTTTCCAGACGCGTCGCGCACCTGGGACCAGAGCGCTTCGACCGAATCCACCACCGGCTTCGGCAGGGCCGCGTAGCCCAGCTCCGTTGTCATGGACTCACCCTTGGTGAGGCCCCAGTGGAAGAAGCGCAGCGCCTGCGATGCGTGGGCCGCGTTATCCGCCTTGGCGTACATCAGCACGAAAGTCGCGCCGGTGATGGGCCAGGCTTCGGGTGCGGGTTGTTGGGTCAGCATGTGGGCGTGTGACGTGGTCCAGTCCACGCCGGTGCTGGCGGCGCGGAACGCCTCGGTGCCCGGCGCGACGAATGCGCCTGATGCGTTTTGCAGGAGCGCGAAGTTGAGCTTGGCCTGCTTCACGTAGGCGTATTCCACGTAGCCAATCGCGTTGGGCGTGCGCGAGACGATGGCGGCCACACCGATGTTTCCGCGGCCACCGCTGCCGGTGGGCCACCCCACCTGGGTGCCCTCGCCAATGCGCGACTTCCAGTCGGCGTTCACCTTGCTCAGGTAGTTGGTGAAGATGAAGGAGGTGCCTGATCCATCCGAGCGAAACACCGGTGTGATGGCGGTGTCGGGCAGCGGGAGTTGCGGGTTGAGCGCCACGATGGCCGGGTCGCTCCAGCGGCTGATCTTGCCCAGGTAGATGTCGCCCAGCACAGCGCCCGTCAAGCGAAGCTGACCAGCTGCAATGCCGCGCAGGTTCACCACCGGCACCACACCACCGATGAGGGTGGGGAACTGGATCTGTCCCTTTCGGGCCAGCTCGTCGTCTTTCAGCGGCGCGTCGGTCGCACCAAAGTCCACCGTGCGGCCATCGATTTGACGGATGCCGCCACTCGAACCAATGGCCTGGTAATTGACCTTGACGTCCACCGCAGCCTTGAAGGCATCGGCCCACTTGGCATAGGCCGGGGCAGGGAAGGTGGCACCCGCGCCGGTGATGTCCTGCGCCGACGCCGTGAAGGTGCAGATCGTTGTGCCCGCGGCGATCAGAAGACCTCTGAAGTGGTGGAGCTTCATGTGACACAAACGCCTGTTGACTGAGGAAGCCGCGAGTCTAGGTAGCGAGTACGTCAGATCTGTGACCGACCATGATCCGTTTGGACAAACGCTGCAATCAAACCGTCATTCCACGCACCTACGATCGCGCCACTTCACCGACGGACGAAACATGGCTGCTCAAATTCTGGTTGTCGAAGACGAGCCGCACATACAGGAGCTCATCTCCATCAATCTCACGCGTGCCGGTCACGCGGTGCGGTGCGCATCCAACGCCGAACAGGCCCGCGACATGATGCTGCGCTCCTTGCCCGACCTGCTGCTGCTGGACTGGATGTTGCCCGGCATGACCGGCGTGGAGTTCACCCGCCTGCTGCGCTCGGAGGCGCGCACGCGAGACGTGCCCATCATCATCTTGTCGGCCCGCATCGAGGAGCGCGACAAGATCTCCGGGCTTGAGGTGGGCGCCGACGACTACATCACCAAACCCTTTTCACCCAGGGAGTTGATCGCACGCATTGCGGTGATCCTGCGCCGGCGCGTGCCTCAGGTCACGGCCGAGGTGGTGCGCGTGGCCGGGCTGGTGCTGGACCCGGCGGCCAAGACCGTGATAGCCAAGGGCCAGCCCCTGTCATTGGGCAGCACCGAATTCCGCCTGCTTCACTTTCTCGTGACCCACACCGACCGCGTTTACAGCCGCAGCCAGTTGCTGGATCACGTGTGGGGACCCGAGTTTGTGGGGGACGACCGCACGGTGGACGTGCACATCAGTCGCCTGCGCAATGCCCTGCTGCCTTCGGGCCTGGACAACGTCATCCGCACGGTGAGGGGCAGTGGCTACAGCCTGTCCGGCACCTGAGTCCGCTGGTCGCGGTGTGTCGGAGTTGTTGCAGAGCCTGCCCGGGGACGTGGTCCGTTTGGATCATTCGCTCGGCCATCCATTGAAATTCAAGCGCCCAACGTCTGTGTGTAACCCGGGATTCACACGGCGTTCCTAAGCTGACCCCGAGTAACCGCATTCAGGTGCGTTTGCATCATTCACCCGATCCGGAGCACGTCCCATGTCTCGACCAACCATCCCTCGCCACCCGGGGCAGCGTGGATTCACCCTGCTCGAACTTCTGGTTGTCATGGTCATCATCGGTCTGCTGGCCGGGTTCGTCGGCCCGCGCTTCTTCGCGCAGATCGGCAAGTCGGAGGTCAAGACAGCCCGTGCGCAGATCGATGCGCTGGGCAAGGCGCTGGACCAGTACCGTCTTGATGTTGGCCGCTACCCTTCCAGCGACGAAGGGCTGGCCGCCCTGAACGAGCGACCCGCCAGCGACAGCAAGTGGTCGGGCCCCTATTTGAAGAAGGGCGTGCCGCTGGACCCGTGGGGTCTGGCCTACATCTACCGTTCGCCGGGCGAGCAGGGCGAATACGACCTGCTGTCTTACGGCAAGGACCGCCAGCCTGGCGGCACGGGCGAAGCCGAAGACCTGGTGAGCTGGTAGCCATGCGCTACCGCGTGAAATCCCTGCAGGCGGACATGTCGATGGCGGTCAGCGTCGTGGACGCGGACACCGTGGACGAGGTGCGCCGCCAGGTGCAGGCGCTGGGCCATGCGGTGGTCTCCATCTCGCGCGAAGGCGGTCTGGGTTCGGGTGCCCGGGCGCGCAAGGATTTCCCCTTGCTGCTGTTCAGCCAGGAGCTGCTGTCGCTGTTGAGCTCGGGCGTGAGCATCGTGGAGGCGGTGGAGACACTGGCCGAGAAAGAGTCGCGGGTGCCGGTGCGCACGGTCTTGCAGAAAGTGCTGTCGAGCCTGCGCGAAGGCCATACGTTCTCCAGTGCGCTGCAGACCATGCCCCAGACCTTTCCACCCCTGTTTGTCGCCACGGTTCGCGCGAGCGAGCGCACCAGCGACCTGGGCGAGGCGCTGGGGCGCTACATCGCCTATGGCAACCAGTTGGAGACGCTGCGCAACAAACTGGTGAGCGCTGCCATTTACCCGGTGATGCTGATCGGCGTGAGCAGCCTGGTGATCCTGTTCCTGTTGGGCTACGTGGTGCCGCGCTTTTCGCACATCTACGAAGACATGGGTGACGAGCTGCCTTTCATGTCGCGTCTCATGCTGCAGTGGGGCCAGGCGGTTGAGCAGTACTGGCCGGTGCTGCTGGGCGCGATGGTGGCGCTGGTGGTGGGCTTGTCCATGGGCGGTGGCCGCTGGCTCGGACAGCGTCTGATGGGGCAGCTCTGGCGCATCCCCGCGATTGGCGAACACATGCGGGTGTTTCAGCTGGCCCGCCTTTATCGAACTTTGGGCATGTTGCTGCGCGGGGGCATCGCGATCGTGCCCGCACTGGACATGGTCAGTGGTCTGCTCTCGCCCGCGTTGCAGCCACGCCTGATCGCTGCCACCAGCCGCATCCGCGAAGGCCAGCCCATGTCGCACGCGTTTGAAAGCCAGGGTTTGAGCACGGCCGTGTCGCTGCGCATGCTGCGCGTGGGCGAACGCGCCGGCAACATGGGCGACATGATGGAGCGCGCCGCGGCGTTCCACGACGAAGAACTCTCGCGCTGGGCGGAGTGGGCCACGCGCCTGCTGGGCCCAGCCCTGATGCTGATCATGGGCCTGGTGATCGGGGCCATCGTGGTGCTGATGTACCTGCCCATCTTCCAGCTGGCGGAGAGCGTGCAATGAACGCGCGACACGAACTGCCCCACCTGGCCCAGCCTTACACGGCAGCCGAAC
>JANPKR010000231.1:0-4075 GCA_031426175.1 Hydrogenophaga sp.
TGCACGGGGTTGTTGAATGCCCCTGGTTGTCGCCCATTGGGAAAAGGCAACCCTTCCATTGACACAGCCTCGTCACCCGCATGAGGCACGCGCGCTTGAAAGTCCTAGAATGACTCCCACATGCGCATAACCGCCAATACCGACTCCAGGAGCTGCACTTGAACAATCAGTGGTTTTCGAAAATCGCCGTGTGGATGGTCATCGCCATGGTGCTTTTCACCGTCTTCAAGCAGTTCGACACACGCTCTGCTGCCGGCTCCGGCTACATGGGCTATTCCGAATTCCTTGACGAGGTGAAAGCTCGGCGCATCAAGAGCGCCACCATCCAGGAAGGCCAGGGTGGCACCGAAATCGTGGCCGTGACTCAAGACGACCGTCGCGTGCGCACCACGGCGACCTACCTCGACCGCGGTTTGGTGGGCGATTTGATCAACAACGACGTCAAGTTCGACGTGCGTCCCCGCGAAGAAGGCTCGCTCCTCATGACTTTGCTAGTCAGCTGGGGGCCCATGCTGCTGCTGATCGGCGTGTGGATTTACTTCATGCGGCAGATGCAGGGCGGCGGCAAAGGCGGTGCGTTCAGCTTCGGAAAGAGCAAGGCCCGCATGCTCGACGAGAACAACAACACCGTGACCTTCGCCGACGTGGCCGGCTGTGACGAGGCGAAGGAAGAGGTCAAGGAGGTCGTGGACTTCCTGAAAGACCCAGCCAAATTCCAGAAGCTCGGCGGCCGAATTCCGCGAGGCCTGCTGTTGGTCGGCCCTCCCGGCACCGGCAAGACGCTGCTGGCCAAGGGCATCGCAGGCGAAGCCAAGGTGCCGTTCTTCAGCATCTCGGGTTCCGACTTCGTTGAAATGTTCGTCGGCGTGGGCGCGGCCCGAGTGCGCGACATGTTCGAGAACGCCAAGAAGAATGCACCTTGCATCATCTTCATCGACGAGATTGATGCCGTGGGCCGTCAGCGTGGTGCTGGCTTGGGCGGTGGCAACGACGAGCGCGAACAGACCTTGAACCAGATGCTGGTCGAGATGGACGGCTTTGAGACCAACCTGGGCGTGATCGTGGTGGCTGCCACCAACCGCCCCGACATCCTGGACGCTGCACTGCTGCGCCCTGGCCGTTTCGACAGACAGGTCTATGTGACGCTTCCCGACATCCGCGGCCGTGAACAGATCCTGAACGTGCACATGCGCAAGGTGCCCCTGGGCACGGACGTGAACCCGAGCGTGATCGCCCGTGGCACGCCCGGCATGAGCGGTGCCGACCTTGCCAACCTGTGCAACGAAGCCGCCCTGATGGCAGCGCGCCGCAATGCCCGCGTGGTGGAGATGCAAGATTTCGAGAAGGCCAAGGACAAGATTTTCATGGGTCCCGAGCGCAAGAGCATGGTGATGCCCGAGGAAGAGCGCCGCAACACGGCGTATCACGAGTCCGGCCATGCGCTCATCGGCAAATTGCTGCCCAAGTGCGACCCGGTGCACAAGGTCACGATCATCCCGCGCGGCCGCGCGCTGGGCGTGACCATGAGCCTGCCTGCACAGGACCGTTACAGCTACGACAAGGACTACATGCTGAACCAGATCAGCATGCTGTTCGGTGGCCGAATCGCCGAAGAAGTGTTCATGAACCAGATGACCACCGGTGCCAGCAACGACTTCGAACGCGCAACGACCATCGCCCGCGACAGGGTGATGCGTTACGGCATGACCGATGCACTGGGTCCGATGGTTTATGCCGAGAACGAGGGTGAAGTGTTCCTGGGTCGCTCGGTGACCAAGACCACCAACATGAGTGAATCCACCATGCAGAAGGTGGATTCCGAGGTGCGCCGCATCATCGATGCGCAGTACAAGCTGGCCCGCGACCTGATCGAAGAGAACAGCGACAAGATGCACGCGATGGCGAAGGCCTTGCTCGAATGGGAAACCATCGACGCCGAACAGATCGACGACATCATGGCCGGCAAGCCGCCACGTCCTCCCAAGGATTGGACGCCGCGCAACCCCTCCGTGGGTGGTGGCGGTGGCAGCGGTGGCTCCCCCGCCGTGGCGACCGACCCGGCGCCCACGGCCGCTTGACAGGCTCGGGTTTTCAACCAGACACACGGGGCTTCGGCCCCGTTGTCGTTCCAGACTCGAACTCCTCATGCGCTGGCAGACCACCCGTTTCACCATCGACCTCTCCACGCCGCAGGTCATGGGCATCGTCAACGTGACGCCCGATTCCTTTTCCGACGGTGGCCAGCACGCCGGCACCTCGGCCGCACTGATGCACTGCGAACAGCTCATCCGGGACGGCGCGCACATGCTGGACATTGGAGGTGAGTCGACCCGACCCGGGAGCCCAGCCGTGTCGCTGGATGAAGAACTCGATCGGGTGTTGCCAGTCGTGCGTGCGGCGGTGAAGTTGGGTGTCCCGATCTCGGTGGATACCTACAAGCCCGAGGTGATGCAGGCTGTGCTGGACGCGGGAGCCGACATCGTCAACGACATCTGGGCGCTGCGCCGTGGCCACGCGCTGGACGTGGTGGCCGCGCATCCGAGCTGTGGCGTGTGCCTGATGCACATGCACCGCGATCCACAAACCATGCAGGTCGCACCGATGGAAGGTGACGTGGTACCGACTGTGGCAGCCTTCCTGCGCGAGCGTTCCCTCAAGCTCACCGAACGCGGCGTGGCACGCGACCGCATCGTGCTCGACGCAGGGGTGGGATTCGGCAAGACCGTGGCGCAGAACTTCAGTCTGCTGGCGGGGCAGAGCGAGTTGATGGCGCTGGGCTGGCCTGTTCTGGCGGGCTGGTCGCGCAAGTCATCGCTGGGTGCGGTCACGGGGCGCGAGGTACCGGCCGACCGCGTGGCCGCGAGCGTGGCCGCGGCCTTGCTGTCCGTGGAGCGTGGTGCCCGCGTGGTGCGTGTGCACGATGTGCGCGAGACGGTGGACGCCCTGCGGATCTGGCAGGCCATCCAGCGCGCTTGAGCGCCGTGGCGCCCCGCGATAATCCAAGCTTTCCTTCGCGGCCGCTTCCGGTTGACGCGGTGCCCGCAGGCTCTCACACAGAACAACATTGAGGACACAACATGCCCCGCAAATTTTTCGGCACCGACGGCATCCGCGGCACGGTTGGCCAGGCGCCCATCACCCCCGACTTCGTCCTGCGTCTGGCCCATGCGGTGGGCCGTGTGCTGCGCCGCACCGAGCCGCACCCCACGGTGTTGATCGGCAAGGACACCCGCATCTCGGGTTACATGCTGGAGGCGGCGCTCGAGTCCGGTTTCAACTCGGCAGGCGTTGACGTGGTGTTGCTTGGCCCCGTGCCGACACCGGCGGTGGCCTATCTCACGCGCGCCCAGCGCGCGAACCTGGGCGTGGTGATTTCAGCCAGCCACAACCCCTTCGCCGACAACGGCATCAAGTTCTTCAGTGCCATGGGCACCAAGCTGCCTGACGATTGGGAACACGCTGTCGAGGCCGCACTCGACGAAGCCCCGGTCTGGGCGGCATCGTCCGAATTGGGCAAGTCGCGCCGCATGGAAGATGCGGCTGGCCGCTACATCGAGTTTTGCAAGAGCACATGCTCGCACAACCTCTCGCTCAAGGGCTTGAAGATCGTGGTGGATGGCGCCAACGGCGCGGCCTACCAGATCGCGCCCGCGGTGTTCCACGAGCTGGGCGCTGAGGTCATCAAGATCGGCTGTGCGCCCGACGGCCTGAACATCAACCACGGCGTGGGAGCCACGCACCCGCAGGCCATGGTGGAGGCTGTGAAAGCGCATGGCGCGCACTACGGCATCGCACTCGACGGCGACGCGGATCGGCTGCAGATGGTGGACGCCACCGGCCGTCTGTACAACGGCGACGAACTGCTGTACCTCATCGTGTCCGACCGGCTGGCGCGCGACCACGACGTGCCCGGTGTGGTGGGGACGCTCATGACGAACATGGCGGTGGAGGTTGCGCTGAAGGCGCGTGGTGTGAAGTTCGTGCGCGCGAAGGTGGGCGACCGTTACGTGCTCGAAGAGCTGGAGAAACACGGCTGGATCCTGGGCGGCGAAGGTTCAGGCCATTTGCTGGTGCT
>JANPKR010000232.1:0-3180 GCA_031426175.1 Hydrogenophaga sp.
CGCTGGGTGCTGGCCGACGTGTTGCTGCGCGGCAGCCCGGACGAAACGGAACCGGAAGGTGCGGAGCACGACCACGAGCCGCAAGCGGTGGAACCTGTCGATGCGTCTGCAGAAGATGGCTCGACCACCCATTGGCTGTTCCCGCGTTTTCGCGTGATGCTGTTCCGCGACGATGCCGAGGGTTACTTCCTCAACCTGAGCAGCCCGAACCCCTGCTTCTGGGTGTTCTGGCGCGCCGACGAATCCCGCCTGCTCGACGGTGAGCCGATGGCTGTGCCGCAGATCGTGACGCTCAGCTACCACGACGCCGGCCGCTGGCTCGACGCGCAAGAGCGTGTGGACCAGGTGCCCGCTGCGCCCGAGGTGGTGGACTGGATGCGCGGCTTCGTGGACGCCACCTACCAGCCCGAACCCAAACGCCGCCAGCGCCCCGAGAGCTTCAAGCCCCTGACCGACCGCTTTGGTCAGCCGGTGCGCATCAGCACCGAAAAACTGCGCGGCGGCGGGCAGCCGCCCAGACCGTGACCATGGCCGCCGACGAAGACCACTTTTTCTCGCGCTGGTCTCGCCGCAAGGTGCAGGTGCGCACTGGCGAGCCGCTGCCTCCTGAGCCACCGCCTGCGCCCGTGGTGGTGGCGGTGCCCGCTGCGGTGGTTGCACCGGTCGCCCCCGTGGTGGCAGAACCGCCTGAGGCGCCCCCGGCCCTCACCCTCGATGATGTGGCGCGCCTCACGCCCGAGTCCGACTACTCCGCTTTCGTGGCCCGCAGCGTGTCGCCCGATGTGCGAAATGCGGCGGTGAAGAAGCTCTTCACCGACCCGCACTACAACATCATGGACGGGCTGGACATCTACATCGACGACTACTCCAAGCCGAGCCCGCTTTCGGCCGCAGACATGGCCAAGATGGTGGGCGCGCAGTTCCTCAAGCTGGTGGACGACCCCGATGAGGTGAAGCCCGCCACCACCGCGACCCCGCAGCCGATCCCAGAGCCGCAGACCGAGCCACCCGAAGAGGTGGCCCAGGCCGCGCCTGAGGCCGAAGAAGCCCAGCCAGACGACAACAACGACACCCCCGTCCCCGAGACACCGGATCCCCACGATGACCACGCTGATCTGCAATTGCAACCAGACCATGCCCCTGAACCCCCGGGTTCTGGGCGAGGCCCTGGATGAAGACCTGACCCTGCACACCACGCTGTGCCGCCGCGACGCGCCTGCCTTCCAGCGGGCCGCGCGCAGCAGCGAAGACCTGGTGGTCGCCTGCACCCAGGAAAGCCGGCTCTTCACTGAACTTTCCGAACAAACCGAGGGCGCGGTGTCGCTCGACGTGCGGCCCATCAAGTTCGTGAACATCCGCGAAACCGGTGGCTGGGGCCGTGAAGCCAGGGACGCCACGCCCAAGATGGCCGCACTGCTGGCCGCTGCGCGCCTGCCCGACGCCGAACCCGTGCCCACCGTCACCTACAAGAGCGCGGGCCGCCTGCTGATCATCGGCGCGGTGCAGGACGCCGAGCGCGTGGCCGATCTGGTGTCCGACACACTGGAAGTGAGCATCCTGTCCACCGGTGGCAGGGGCATGCAGACGCGCCGTTTCCCGGTGATGGCGGGTGCCATCGGCGAAGTGCGCGGCTGGCTCGGCGCGTTCACGGTGGACTGGACCACCAACAACCCGATCGATCTGGACCTCTGCACGCGCTGCAACGCCTGCGTGGCTGTTTGCCCCGAAGGCGCCATTGGCCTGGACTACCAGATCGACATGGACAAGTGCAAGAGCCACCGCGCCTGCGTGAAGGCCTGCGACGCTGTGGGTGCCATCAACTTCCAGCGCGATGCTCAGGAACACAGCGAGACCTTTGACATGGTGCTTGACCTGCGGGCCGCGCCGGCTTTCACGCAGCACGCGCATCCGCAGGGCTATTTCCACCTGGCCTCCGGCATCGACCACGCAGCCGGCATGGCCACCGTGCTCAAGTTGCGCGAGCTGGTGGGCGAGTTCGAGAAGCCCAAGTTCTTCACCTACAAGCAGAAGCTTTGTGCGCACGGCCGCAACGAAACCGTGGGCTGTAACGCCTGTGTGGAGATCTGCTCGGCGCTCGCCATCAGCAGCGATCTCAAAAGAAACCAGATCGTCGTGAACCCCAACTTGTGCGTGGGCTGCGGCGCCTGCACCACCGTCTGCCCCACGGGTGCGCTGTCGTACGCGTATCCGCGTGCCAGCGAGCAGGGCGTGAAGCTGCGTACCTTGCTGGCGACCTACGCCAAGGCCGGCGGCCAGAACGCTGCGCTGCTGCTGCACAGCCAGGAAGCGGGCGCGGCGCTCGTCAACGCGCTCGGCCGCGTGGCGTCGATGGACAAGGCGTTTCGAGGCGTGCCCGCGCGCGTGATCCCGATGCCGCTGTGGCACACCGCCTCCATCGGCCTGGACGTCTGGCTCTCGGCCTTCGCCTACGGCGCCTCTCAGGTGTGGGTGCTCATGACCGGCGAAGAAGCGCCCCAGTACCGGGAAGCCGTGCGCGGGCAGATGGCGGTGGCGCAGGCCCTCGTCAACGGCCTGGGCTACGGCGGGCAACACTTCCGCCTGATCGAGGTCAGTGACGTTCAGGCACTCGACGCCGCGCTGGTCGGTGCCCCGGCGCAGACCGTCAAGCGCCGCGCGACCTTCGCCATCCAGGCCGAGAAGCGCGCCACCGTCGAGTTGGCCATTGACCACCTGCTGCAGGACAGCGCCGCCCAGCGCCCCGCCATGGAAGCCATCGCACTGCCCGGCGCTTCGCTGCTCGGCACCATCAACGTCAACAAGGACACCTGCACGCTGTGCCTGAGTTGCGTGAGCGCCTGCCCGGCCAGCGCCCTGCAGGACAACACCGAGCGCCCGCAACTGCGCTTCATCGAGAAAAACTGCGTGCAGTGCGGCCTGTGTGCCAGCACCTGCCCGGAAGACGCGATCACCCTGCAGCCGCGCCTGCTGATCGGCGAGCAGCGCAAGCAGTTGCGCGTGCTCAACGAAGCCCAGCCCTACCACTGCATCCGCTGCGCAAAACCCTTCGGCACGCTCAAGGGCATCGAGGTCATGCTGGGCAAGCTCGCGGGCCATTCCATGTTCCAGGGCGAAGCGCTTGAGCGCCTGAAAATGTGCGGCGACTGCCGCGTGGTGGACCTCTACTCCAATCCGGGCGAG
>JANPKR010000233.1:0-7463 GCA_031426175.1 Hydrogenophaga sp.
CGCCGTCTTCGCGCAGCAGGCGCACGCCCAGCGCGTGAAACGTGCAGATCAGCACCTTCTTGGCATCGCGCCCCACCAGTTGTTTGGCGCGCTCGCGCATTTCGGCGGCGGCCTTGTTGGTAAAGGTGATGGCGGCGATGCGTTCGGCGGCGAGACCCGCCTGGATGAGGCGGCCGATCTTGTGGGTGATCACGCGCGTCTTGCCCGATCCGGCGCCCGCGAGCACCAGACAGGGTCCGCCCAGGTGGTTCACGGCTTCGAGTTGGGCGAGATTCAGGCCGTTGGACATGGGGGCGGGGGAGGCGGGTGGCGCAGCAAAAACACAGCGCTGGATCATACCGGCAGGGGTTGGCGCGGCGGGCTTGCGGCCGCCTGAGACAATCGCCCCCGTGCTCAACATCCTGCTCGTCACTTTTCCGTTTTTTGCGCTCGTGCTCGCCGGCTTTGTGGCCGCGCATCGCAAGATGCTGCCGTTGGAGGCAATTCCCGGGCTCAACGGTTTTGTGCTGTTTTTTGCCCTGCCTTGTTTGCTGTACCGCTTCGGCTCCACCACGCCGATCGCCGAGCTGCTCGATGCTTCTGTGATGGGGGTGTACCTGCTGTGCGGTCTGGTCATGGTGGCGTTTGCCGTGGCCATGAGCCTGAACGCGCGCATTGGCTGGAACGACGCCTCGATGGGTGCGCTGGTGGCGGCGTTCCCCAACACCGGCTTCATGGGCGTTCCTTTGCTGGCCGCGCTGCTGGGCCCGCAGGTGGCGGGCACCGCAATCCTCACGATCCTGGTCGACATGGTGATCACCAGTTCGTTGTGCATTGCGCTCTCGCGGCTGGACGACGCCGAAGGCCATGGCGGGCAGGCGATGCTGGACGCGGGCAAGAAGGCGCTGCGCGGCGTGGTGGCCAATCCCATGCCCTGGTCGATCATCCTGGGTGCGGCGGCTTCGGCCTATGCGTTCACCTTGCCCAAACCGGTCGAGCAGACCGTGTGGCTGCTGGCGGATGCGGCCTCGCCGGTGGCGCTGTTCACCATCGGCGCGGTGCTGGCGCGTGCACAGATGCAGTCCAACCACCCGATGCCGCTGTCGGACTATGTGCCGGTGGTGTTGATGAAGCTGCTCCTGCACCCGCTGCTGGTGCTGGCGGTGGGCACAGGAGCGATCCAGCTCGGTGTGCCGCTTTCGCCGGCGGCGCTCACGGTGATGGTGTTGGTGGCGGCTTTGCCAAGCGCGAGCAATGTGTCGCTGCTGGCCGAGCGCTTTGGTGCCGACAACGGCCGCATTGCCCGCATCATTCTCGTGACCACGGCGGCAGCTTTCATCACGTTCTCGGGTGCCGTGGCCCTGATGACTTGAAGCTTCGGGCTTCAGTTTCTGGACGAAGGGGTCGATACAGGGTGAAACCCAGGGCGCGATGACCAGGTGCACACATCAGCTGGCTGCGCGCGCGGAGAACACCATGATCCTGCCCCCCTTGCCGCACAACGAGAAGCAACGCCTGCAGGCGTTGCGAGAACTTCTGATTCTGGACACACCACCCGAGCAGCGCTTTGACTGCCTTTCGGCGTTTGCCGCGAAGGAATTCGAGGTGCCGATTGCATTGGTATCGCTGGTCGACCGGGATCGGCAGTGGTTCAAGTCGAACTTTGGCATGGACGTGTGCGAGACCGCGCGCGACATTTCGTTCTGTGGGCATGCGATCACCATGTCCGAGACGCTGGTCGTCCCCGACGCCCTGAAGGACGAACGCTTCAAAGACAACCCGTTGGTGTTGGGTGAACCCTACGTGCGTTTCTACGCCGGGGCCTTGTTGCGCCTGCCCTATGGCCAGGTCGTCGGTACCTTTTGCCTGATGGACCGGCGTCCACGGACGTTTGACAAACTGGATCAGGCCATCCTGGGCGGGTTGCGCGACCTGGTGGTGGAAGAGTTGTTTCGCCGCGAGGAAGCCCTGACATGACCGCGGCGGCCTCGTCAAGCAATGTCCTTCTGATCGAGCCTGACAGACTCGTGCGCAGCACCGTGGCCGCCGTTTGCCGCGATCTGGAAATCGTCCGCATGCATGAAGCAACCAGCCTGGCGATGGGCGAGCAGTGGTTGCGGGCCTGGCCGGCTGACGGCCTGATATTGGCCCTGTCCGATCCGGATGCGGCGCTGGACTTGCTCAGCCGCCTGCGTGCTGGCGAGTTTCCCAGCGGAGCCGGTATACCGGTGGCGGTGATGGCGTCCGTCTGCGACGCGGACATGATCAAGCGGCTGAAGGGGCTGGAGGTGCGTCGCTTTCTGTTGCAACCCTTCAAACTGCGCGAAGTGATCCAGACCATCGAGCAGCTTTGGCCGGCCAGAGAAAAGATCGACGCTTGAAGGGACGGTGATCTCAGATCACCAGCGGGTCCACGTCTACTGCAAAGCGCACGAGGCCGCGCGCCTCGGGCAGGCTGCGGCTTTGCAGCAGCACCGGTTGCCAGGCGGCCAGAAAACGCTGCAGCGCGCCGCGCGAGGCGGCTTCCACCAGCAGTTGCGCGCGCTCCACGTTGGCCACCCGCTGGATGGTCAGCGGCACCGCAGGGTACAGGGTCACATCTTCAAAATGCGGCAGGCCCACGGCCGCTTGCGCCGCGGCGTTCAGGTAAGCCTGGGCCGCCTGCTGGGTGCGGGCGTCGGCGCGCAGCAGGGCCTGGTGGCCGTGGGGCGGCATACCGGCGCTCAAGCGCTCGGCCAGCTGCGCGAGCGCGAACGCGGGAAAGTCGTGCTGCTTGAGCGAGGCAAACAGCGGGTGCTGCGGGTACCAGGTCTGTACCCACATCTCGCTGGCCGCACTCTGCGCAGCGTCGCGCCCGGCGCGGCCTGCCGCCTGCATGAGCAAGGCAAACAGGCGCTCGGGCGCACGGTAGTCGCTGGCGAACAGGCCGGAGTCGGCGTTGATGCTGGCCACCAGCGTGATGCGGCGGAAGTCGTGGCCCTTGGCGATCATCTGTGTGCCCACCAGCACATCGACCTCGCCGCTGTGCATGGTGGCGAGCTGCACTTCAAGGCTGCCTTTGAGGCGGGTGGAATCGGCGTCCATGCGCGCCACGCGCGCCGGTGAGCCGTCGGGGCGCTTCACATCGGCCAGCAAGGCAGCGAGTTGTTCCTCGACCTGCTCGGTGCCGCGGCCCACCGGCGCGATGTCGAGGTTGCCGCAGTCCGGACACGCGCGCGGCACGCGTTCGGTGAAGCCGCAGTGGTGGCAGCGCAGCGTGCGGTCGAGCTTGTGGAACACGCGGTAGGCACTGCAGTGCGGGCACGCGCTCTTCCAGCCGCAGTCGTGGCAGGCCAGCACCGGGGCGTAGCCGCGCCGGTTCAGCAGCACCAGGCTCTGTTCGCCGCGCTCGATGCGCTCGGTCATGGCGGCCAGCAGCGGTGGCGCGATCACGGCACCCTTGGGTTGGTGGTTCATGTCCACCAGGCGCAGGCGCGGCAGGGCGCCGCCACCGATGCGCGCCGGCATGGCCAGGCGCAGGTAGCGCCCCTGGTCGGCGGCGTGC
This sequence comes from Hydrogenophaga sp., assembly GCA_031426175.1. Classification (GTDB taxonomy): domain Bacteria; phylum Pseudomonadota; class Gammaproteobacteria; order Burkholderiales; family Burkholderiaceae_C; genus Hydrogenophaga. The sequence continues at coordinate 3,524 of JANPKR010000233.1, forward strand.
CAGCTCTCCAGCGAGGGCGTGGCAGAGCCCAGCACCACCTGGCAGCGCTCATCGGCAGCCAGGGCCTCCGACTCCACCTTGCCTCGGTACACCGCCAGATCGCGCGCCGAGTAGCGCGCACCTTCCTGGCTTTTGTAGCTGGGGTCGTGTTCCTCGTCGACCACGATCAGGCGCAGCCCCGGCAAACTGGCCAGCACGGCCATACGCGTGCCCAGCACAATGCGCGCCTGCCCGGTGTGGGCCGCAAGCCAGCTGGACAGGCGCTGCGCCGGGGTCATGCCGCTGTGCAGGCACACCACCGCCCCGGCGCCACACAGCGGCTCGAAGCGTTCGCGAAAACGCGCCTCCAGCTGCGGCGTGAGGTTGATCTCCGGCACCATCACGAGCACCTGGGCGTCGGTGTGCGCGGCCAGCGCACGCTGCGTCGCTTGCAGATACACCTCGGTCTTGCCACTGCCAGTGGCGCCAAACAGCAGCACCGGCGCCTTCGCATCGGCGAGCGCATCCAGCGCCTGACGTTGTTCGTCGCTGAGGTCGTGGCCATCGGGCACAGCGCTCGCCGGCAGGTGCTGCTCCACGCTGGCTTTTGCGCGGCGCTTGAGCCGTCGTGCCAGCTGCACGTGGCTCAGGTCGCGCAGCTGTGGCGGCAGCGCGGCCAGGGCCACCTCGCCCAGGCTGCGCTGGTAGTACTGGGCGGCAAACTTCACCAGCTGGCGCCAGCGCTCGTTGAGCGGCGACAGTCCTTCGAGCACGCCAGCCACGGCTTTGGTCTGCGCTTCGGTCAGCCCTTCGGGCGGCGTGGCCGGGCAGTCCCACACCACACCGAGCACCTCGCGCGCACCCAACGGCACCCGCACCAGTGTGCCGGGCGGGAGCGACAGCTCACTTCGGTAGGTCAGGCTGGCACCCACCCCGCTGTGGGCCGGGGTGGCCACCACGATGCTGGGCCAGAAAGCCATGGTTAGCTGTTCTTCCTCAGTTGAACTGTCGGAAAGCAGCGTAAGTCGTTGATTTGGCTCGGCATCGGGACATATCCAGAATTTCTGTGGATAACTTTGTTGATAGGTTCATTTTCCGGTGCCACAGCCCTTGAAAATCAAGGCTTTCCTTAAACTGCCTTCAAAAAAAGCAATTCTCAAAACCTATATGAATCAACGACTTGCAGAGGAATCATGGGTGGGATGCCGCCTGTGCAGGGGTTTCAGCTTCATGGCGCACCGCAGCACAAGTTTTGTGCATAAGTGAGGCTTGTCAAGTGCGTTTTTCGGCGATTTTTGTGTTAATGACCGCCCTCACCCCGGTGTCATGGGGGTTTCATGATGCCTCTCAGACCGCTGAAAAGGCCTTCGGGCGTTTGCCGCAGACCGCGCCATGGCGGCTGACATCGCTTCAAAAACGGGAGCGCCTTGCGCGTTCCCCGCTCGGCTTCAATGACCTGCGCGCAAGCGCTTCGAATGCGAATGCACGGCGTTCACCAGGGCCGAGACATGCTCGGGCGGCGTGTACTGGCTGATGCCGTGGCCGAGGTTGAAGATGTGGGTGGCGCCGGTGCCGGGGCCCTGGTGAGGCGGTCCAAAGCTCTCCAGCACACGCGCCACCTCGGCGTCGATCTGCCCGGGCTGCGCGAACAGCACGTTGGGGTCGATGTTGCCCTGCAGCGCTTTGCCTTGCGGACCTTCGCCCACCTGAGCGCGGGCTTTGGCCAGGTTCACCGTCCAGTCCAGGCCCAGCGCGTGGCAGTCCAGCGCCTTCATGTCGTCCAGCCACAGACCGCCGCCTTTGGTGAAGACAATGCGCGGGATCACCACGCCGTCGTGTTCGCGCTTGAGCTGGGCCAGCACGCGCTTGGTGTAGGTGAGGCTGAAGTCCTGGAAGTTGCCGTCGGCCAGCACGCCGCCCCAGCTGTCGAACACCATCACCGCTTGTGCGCCGGCGTCGATCTGCGCGTTCAGGTAGGCGGCCACCGCGTCGGCGTTGATGGCCAGGATGCGGTGCATCAGGTCCGGGCGGCTGTACATCAGCGTCTTGACCGCACGGTAGTCGTCGGAGCCACCACCTTCAACCATGTAGCAGGCCAGTGTCCAGGGGCTGCCGGAGAAACCGATCAGCGGCACGCGGCCGTTCAAGGCTTTGCGGATGGAGGTGACCGCGTCAAACACGTAGCGCAGCTTCTCCATGTCGGGCACGGCGAGTGTGTCCACATCGGCTTCGGTGCGCACCGTCTTCGCGAACTTCGGGCCTTCGCCCAGGGCGAACGACAGCCCCAGGCCCATGGCGTCGGGCACGGTGAGGATGTCGCTGAACAGGATGGCCGCGTCCAGTGCGTAACGCTCCAGCGGCTGCAGGGTCACTTCGGTCGCGTAGTCCACGTTGGTCGCCAGCCCCATGAAGCTGCCAGCCTTGGCGCGCGTGGCGCAGTACTCGGGCAGATAACGACCGGCTTGGCGCATGAGCCACACGGGGGTGTGGTCGGTGGACTGGCGCAGGCAGGCGCGAATGAAGGAGTCGTTCTGCAGGGGAGCAAAGGGCATGGGGCGTCCGGCGGGGTTGGCTGCGATGCCGGCCATTATCCGGGCTCTGGCAACCACCGCTGAACGCAGGGGACAGCACCCCGTGTTCAGGCGCTGCTGTACTTGACTGAGCAACCGTAGGCGCGGCTTGTGGCCACGCTCACCGGCTTGCCGGCCTTGATCTCGGCCATGGCTTGGCGCACGTAGTTGGTGGCCTTGGGAATGTCATCGACCCGGGCCGAGGCGATGCTGTCGATGCCGCCGGCGTACACCAGCACACCTTGCGCATCGACGATGTACATGTGCGGCGTGACGCGAGCCGCAAAGGCTTGACCGACCTTGCCGTCCTCGTCCATCAGCGTGGCGGTGGGGCCGGCTTTCTGCTCCGTCATCCAGCGCCCGAGCTGGGCGGGTGCCAGATAGTCGGGACTGTCGTCGCGCGTGGAGTTGATGGCCAACTAAACGCCGCCCTGGGCCACCGCCTCTTTTTGCAGTGCCTGCATGTTGCCCTGGTAGTGCTTTTTCACGAACGGGCAGCCCGGGTTGTTCCACTCCAGCACCACCGGCTTTCCCTTGAACCGGGACAGCTTGACCGGCTGGCCGGCGGTGTCCATCAAGGTGAAGTCGGGCGCGGCCTGACCCACGCTGGCCGCTTGCGCGGTGGCGGGCAGGAGCAGGCTGGCGAAGGGCGAGAGGGCAGCGAGGGCAATGACGGGGCGGCGTTGCATGGTGATGACTCCTGAAGACAGAACAAAGAAGGCGACGTCTTGGGCTCAGAGCCGGGACAGCGCCGCGCGGACCTCCTCCACACTCAGCACTTCGGACAGCACCTGGGGCGCCCGTCCATTCTTGTAGATCGCGTACACGGGTACGCCGTTGCGCCCCAGCGTGGCCAGCGCGGCGGTCACGGCCGGATCGCGGCGCGTCCAGTCGGCGCGCAGCAGGGCCACGTTCTTGCCGGCCATGTCGCCCAGCACGGCGGCGTCGGCCAGCGTGGTGCGCTTGTTGTACTGGCAGGTCACGCACCAGGCGGCGGTGAAGTCCACAAACACCGGGCGGCCTGCGGCCACCAGCGCAGCCTGCGTTTCGGGACTCCAGGCCTGCCAGCTCACGCCGGCCTGCGAGGTCGCCACGGCCCGACCGGGTGTGGCGTCTTGCAGGCGCGTCACGTTGGGCCCAAGCGTCCAGCCCAGCCAGACCAGACCGGCAAGCGACAGGACCGACAAGGCCGCGCGGCTTTTGCCCCGCAGGCCAAGCGACCAGACCAGCAGCGCCAGCACCACCAGCACCATGAGCAGTCCGGCCGCGCCGTCGATGCCGCTTTGTTGCCCCAGTACCCACAGGAGCCAGACCACGGTGGCGAACATCGGGAAGGCCATGCCGCGGCGGAAGGTGTCCATCCACGCGCCGGGGCGGGGCAGGGCGCGCGC
>JANPKR010000234.1:0-1677 GCA_031426175.1 Hydrogenophaga sp.
GTCTGGATGCTGATCCTGCACGGGATCATCCTTCGCGTGCGGCCCAAGAAGTCGGCGGCCAAGTACGCCGGCATCTGGATGCCCGAGGGCTCACCGCTGAAGGTGTGGACCGAGCGCCAGGCCACGCTGTTGCGCGGCTACCTGGGCGAGCGCGGCCACCAGGTGACCGTGCGCTACGCCATGCGCTATGGCAACCCCTCCATCGCATCGGTGATGGACGAACTCAGGGCCGAGGGGGTGACCCGTGTGCTGGTGCTGCCGGCCTACCCGCAGTACAGCGCCACCACCACAGCCAGCGTGATCGACGGCGTGATGAACTGGGCGGCCAAGGTGCGCAACCTGCCCGAATTGCGCTTCATCAACCGATACCACGATCACGCCGGCTACATCCAGGCGCTGGCCAAAACCATCCGCGCCCACTGGGCCGCGCACGGCCAGAGCGAGCAGCTGGTGATGAGCTTTCACGGCGTGCCGGAGCGCACGCTGCAGCTGGGCGATCCCTACCATTGCGAATGCCACAAGACCGCACGCCTGCTGGCCGAACAGCTCGGTTTGCCCAAGGACCGCTACAAGGTCACTTTCCAGTCGCGCTTCGGCAAGGCGAAGTGGCTGGAGCCCTACACCGAACCCACGCTGATCGAGCTGGCGGGCAAGGGCTTGAAGAGTGTGGACCTGGTCTGTCCCGGCTTCACCAGTGACTGCCTGGAAACGCTGGAAGAGATCAACATGGAAGCACGCGAAGCGTTTCTTCACGCGGGCGGCCAGAGCTTCCGGTACATCCCCTGCCTCAATGACCAGCCCGAGTGGATCCGCGCGCTCACCGACGTGACCGAGCAGCACCTTCAGGGCTGGGCCACCAGGACCGCCGACAACCCGATGGAGTTGCAGGCCAGCCGCGAGCGGGCGCTGGCGATCGGCGCGAAGGACTGAGTGCTGTCCGCTTCCTGGCCCGTCTTCCTGCAGGGCCTGGCGCTGAGCCTGGGGCTCATCGTGGCCATCGGCGCGCAAAACGCCTTTGTGTTGCGCCAAGGGTTGCGGCGCGAGCACGTGGGCAGCGTGGTGGTGTTCTGCGCTGTGGCGGACGCGGTGCTGATCGCTGCTGGCGTGTTGGGCATGGCGCAGGCCGTGTCCAACAGCCCGGGCATCGCGCGAGCGCTCGCGCTGGCCGGGGCTGCTTTCCTCGCGGTCTATGGCTGGCGCGCACTGCGCCGAGCGCGGCATCCGCAAACCTTGGCGGCATCCGGGACCGGTGAGTCCATCAGCCGAGGCGCCGCCCTGGCGCAGGCGGCGGCCTTCACGCTGCTCAACCCGCACGTGTATCTGGACACGGTGCTGCTGGTGGGCAGCATCGGCGCACAACAACCCGCGGCCTTGCGCGGCTGGTTCGTGGCGGGGGCCAGCACGGCCAGTTTGTTGTGGTTCGGGCTGCTCGGATTCGGCGCCCGCTGGCTGGCGCCGTGGTTCGCGCGACCCAGGGCGTGGCAGGTGCTCGATGCCTTGATCGGCGTGACCATGTGGGTGCTTGCCGCCCTGCTGCTGCGCCACGCCCTGGCCGGCCTGTGAGCCGCATGGTTTGAAATACGGCTCATTTTTGAGCCGTATTGAGCTGAAAGCGGCTCAGTGTCCTGCCAGAAACCGCTGCACCAGCTCGAACTGCTCGGGCACGTTGAGCGCCGG
>JANPKR010000235.1:0-2039 GCA_031426175.1 Hydrogenophaga sp.
ACCGCGCCGCCCTACGGACTGGGCATGTCCGAAGCGGTGCTGGGCGAAGCACTGAAGGGTCGGCAGGAGTGGGTCACGGTGTTCACCAAGGCCGGGCTGGCGCGCCCGGCGTCGCCCGGCCTCATGCAGACGGCGCGGGCGTTCGTCAAGCCTCTGGCCAGGCACATCCCCGGACTGCGCCAGGCCGTGCTCCAAGGCATGGCGCACCGCGCCGCGCCCGCCAACTTCAACCCCGATGTCATCGCCCGGTCTTTGGAGACCAGCCTGCGTCTGCTGCAGCGCGAGCGCTTGGACGGCCTGCTGCTGCACGAGGCACAAGCCCACGACACCCTGGCCCCCCTGGTGCCGCTGTTCGAGCGTTGTGTTGGCCAAGGTCGGCTGGGTGTTTATGGCAGCTCGACCGGGGAAACACGGGACCAGCTCATGCGCTTCGGCACGGTGCTGCAATACCGGTGCCCGCTGCCCGGCCTGGACGCGACACCAGCCCAGTCCACCGACATCCTGCACGGTGCGTTCCGCTTCATCGCACCCGCCATCGCACAGCAGATGGAACGGGACAGCCAGCTCAAAGACCAACTGGCCAGCCTGCTGCCTGGCAGCACCGACCCGGCCACAGCCACCGGTGCACTGGCCCTGGCCTATGCCCTGGACCGGTGCCACAACCGCCTGCTGTTTTCGACCAACCAGCCGCAACGACTGGTCACCACGCTGGAGCAAGTCCGTCACATCACGGGCTCGGCCCGGTGGCGGCCCGCGATGCAGCGCCTTCAGGCGGCCTTTGCCCACACAGGTGTCCCATGCGCGGCCTGAGCACGCTGCTGTCGCGCTGGCTGCTGGGCGGCTCGATCTACCTCACCGGGTGGTACTACGAAGGCCCGGCGCTTCAGGCGTCCCAGATGGGCGCCATCAGCCTGTTGCTCACGGCGGGCTTCTTCTCTGCGCTGTCGGGCGAGACCTTGAAGATTCGCCCCAGCCTGGTCGAGTGGCTGTTCGGCATCGCCTTCCTGTTTGCCATGCTGGTGGCCTGGATGACAGGCAACGTGCTGTCGACGATGTACGGTGCCATGTTGGTGCTGGTGCTGGTGTCCATTTCGTTTCTCATCCGCCACAGCGGTGCGAACGAGCTGATCGCCGTCTTTCGCTGGGCCTACGTGGCGCTGGTGGGCACGGTGCTCGCGCTGGAGTCACCGGCCTTGTTCGCCTCGCTGTCGGGCAGCGTGGAATACGGCCTGGGACTGGTTCGCTACCAGCCGCTGGGCATGCACCCCAACCTGAGCGGCCTCGTGTACGGCGGGGGTGCCCTGCTGTTCTTTCAACGCTGGCTGGCGGCGGACACCCGGGTCCAGAAAGGCTTTGCGCTGGCCTTGGTGGCGCTGTGTCTCTGCGTGTTGCTGGCGGCATCGGCCCGCGCGGGCATGCTCGCGCTGGGCGTGGCGGGAGCAACAGGCATCACCTTGATTGCCCTGCGGGGCTCCCGCCGCTCGCGCATGAGCCTGGTGACCGCGGCGCTTGTCGGCGTGCTCGTCGTTTTGTTCAACTGGACGGCGATCAAGGACTACCTGTCGCTCATCCTGGACGTGGACTCACCCACGCGCGGTGTGGAGTCCGGTGCCACCGGGCGCACCGACATCTGGCGCGCGGGCGTCGAGCTGGTGTTTTCGGACGCCGCGCTGCTCTTCACGGGTCGGGGTATCCGCTCGGCCCTGCCCGACGTCATCGGCTTCCCGGTCGAGAGTTCGTACATCAACCTCGCGCTGGAACACGGTCTTTTCTTCGGCTCGCTGATCACGCTGTCGTTCGTCATCACGGCTGGCCGTGCGCTTCAGCAAGGTCTCAACCCGGGGCAGCACCAGTACCAGCTGTTCATGGTGGGGCTGATGGTCGTCTTCATGCTGGCCCAGTCCTTCTTCAACCGTTACCTGATCGGCGTGGGCAATCCCTACTCGCTGTGGATCCTCGTGCTGGTCCTGCAGGTGAACCTGAGGCCGATGCCGGCCGTGGCCCACCGCTCGCGCAACGCTGGCCCATCGGCCTACCCA
>JANPKR010000236.1:0-6812 GCA_031426175.1 Hydrogenophaga sp.
AGCCTTGCAGGAAATGAAAGTGGGCGACACGGCTGATGTGACTTGCCCTCCGGCCACGGCCTATGGCGAGCGCGGCATTCCCGGTGTGATCCCGGGCAACAGCGTGCTGGCGTTCCAGGTGCAGCTGCTGGCGGTCAAGAAGAAGTAAGCGCCGCACTCGGCGCCTGCGCTCAAGGCCGGCGCCTTTGCTCTGCCTCACATGGCCACCGCGGTGATCACGGAGTCGGGCGAGTACACGGTACCGGGCAGCATGAGTCGGAGCTGCGCACTCAAGCCCTCAACCCGGCAGCCCGATCACCAGCGCCGCCGGCAACAGAACCGCCACCGCCGCATCCCCCACGCGTCCCCTGAACGGGTGCTGCGCAAAGCCCACCCAATGGCCCCCACCATCGAGAGCCAGCACCACCTCGTTATGCAAGGCGCCGGGTGAGCAGCGTTCGATGTGACCGGTGAGTGCTCCGGGCCTATCGATAGCGGCGTTCAGCGACACCTCCACCGCCGTGGCTTTGCACAAGGCGAGCACAGCCAGCCCGGGCGCAAGGCCCAGCAAATCCGCGCTTTCCTGCGTCAGGTGAGACACCAGGTGAGCGCCGCCTGGCGTGGCCAGCGTCACCTCCACCAAAGGGTCGTCCGGGGCAAGCGGCGCGCAGCGCAGCACGCGGCAGCGCAGCTGGTTGCGCATGCTGGTGCGCAACCCCAGGCCGCCCTCGATCAAGGCGCCACCGGCAAAGCGGGCCAGCACTTGCTGGCGCGCACGCGCCAGCTCGGCGGCTAGTGCGAGCAGTTGCAATCCATCGGCCGTGATGCGTGCGCCGCCGCCGCCCACGCCACCCACAGTGCGCTCCACCAGCGGCACACCGCTGAGGTTGCTGAGTGTGTCGATGGCTTGCCACGCGGCCTTGTAACTGATGCCGACCTGACGCGCCGCCTGCGAGATGGAGCAGCCGGCGGCCACGTGGCGCAACACGTCCAGGCGCTTGTCGGCACTGGCGTCGGCCAGGGCCTGGGGCAGGTCGGTGAACGAGGACGGAGGGTCTTTTCTGGAGGCCATGGGGTCTGAGGTGCCGTCTATACTCGCCGCTATTCCAAACTGGAATAGCGATTTTGCTCGAGAGGAGTGCTCCCATGTTCGCACGTTCACTGTTGCCGGCGTTGCTGCTCCTGCTGACCAGCACGCTGCACGCTGCCGAGACCCAGGTGGCGGTAGCAGCCAACTTTGCCGAACCCATCAAGGCCATTGGCGCGATGCTGGAAAAGACCACCGGCCACAGGCTCAAGATCACGGTAGGCTCCACTGGTCGCCTCTACGCGCAGATCAAGAACGGCGCGCCTTTTGACGTGTTTCTCGCGGCCGACACCATGGCGCCCGCGCAGCTGGAGGCCGATGGCCTGGCCAAGCCGGGCAGCCGCTTCACTTACGCCACCGGGAAGCTGGTGCTGTGGTCGGCGGACGCGGCCAGGGTCGATGACCAGGGCGCCGTGCTCAAGAACGGTGGCTTTCGCAAGGTGGCCATCGCCAACCCCAAGACGGCGCCCTACGGCGCAGCCGCCATCGAGGTGATCGACAAGCTCGGCCTCTCTGCATTGCTCACACCAAAGCTGGTGCAAGGCGAGAGCATCGCCCAGACCTACAACTTCGCCTTCACCGGCAACGCCGAGATCGCGTTTGTGGCGATGTCGCAGGTGCTGGAAGGCGGTCGGCTCAAGGGCGGATCGATGTGGGTGGTGCCGCAAACCCTGTACACACCCATCCGGCAAGACGCGGTGTTGCTCAAGACGGCCGCAAACAATGAGGCGGCAAAAGCGCTCATGGCGCTGATGCAAAGCCCCAACATCAAGACCCTCATCCGCTCCTACGGATACGACCTTTAAACCGTGCTCCTGACACCTTCCGATCTCCAGGCCATCGGCCTGACCCTGCAGGTCGCCCTGCTCACGACGCTGATCCTGCTGGTGCTGGGCGTCCCGCTGGCGTGGTGGCTGGCGCGCAGCCGCTCGGCATGGAGCCGCTCGGTGGGTGCGCTGGTGTCGGTGCCGTTGGTGCTGCCACCATCGGTGCTGGGTTTCTATCTGCTGGTGCTGATGGGCCCCAACGGCCCGGTGGGCGGGCTCACGCAGGCGCTGGGGCTGGGCGTGCTCACCTTCAGCTTTGCCGGGTTGGTGATCGCGTCGGTGTTCTACTCGCTGCCCTTCATGGTGCAGCCGGTGTTGAATTCGATGCAGCAACTGGGCGAGCGTCCGCTGGAAGCTGCGGCCAGCCTGCGCGCCTCGAAGCTCGACACCTTCGTCTCGGTGGTGCTGCCGCTGTGCCGTCCCGGCCTGGTCACGGGCGTCATCATGAGTTTTGCGCACACGGTGGGTGAATTCGGCGTGGTGCTCATGGTGGGCGGCAACATCCCCGGTGTCACACGTGTGGTGTCGGTGCAGATCTACGACCATGTGGAGGCACTCGAATACAGCGACGCCCACCGCCTGGCCGCGGTGATGCTGGGCTTCTCGTTCATGGTGTTGCTGGCCCTGCAGTTCTACAACCACCGGCAACGCAGAGGCGGCGCATGAGCAATGCCCTGCAACTCACCGCCCGGCTGCGGCGCACCGGCTTCCTGCTCGACGTGGACCTGCACCTGCCCGCGCGCGGTGTCACGGTGCTGTATGGCCCCTCGGGTTCGGGCAAGACCTCCTGTCTGCGCGTGCTCGCCGGGCTGGAGCCGCACGCCCAGGGCCTCGTGCGTGTGGATGGCGAGGTGTGGCAAGACTCGGCGCAGCGCGTGATGAGGCCGGTGCACCAGCGCGCGCTGGGTTATGTGTTCCAGGAAGCCAGCCTGTTCGAGCACCTGACCGTGCGCGACAACCTCAAGTTTGGTTTCAAGCGCACGCCACCCGCCCAGCGCCGGCACCCCTGGGACCACGGGCTGGAGCTGCTGGGCATTGCCCACCTGCTGCAGCGCAGTCCGTACGAGCTCTCGGGTGGTGAACGCCAGCGGGTGGCGATCGCACGCGCCCTGGCGACCAGCCCGCGTGTGCTCTTGATGGACGAGCCGCTGGCGTCGATCGACGCGGCGCGCAGGGAAGACATCCTGCCGTGGCTGGAGCAGTTGCATGCGCAACTCGACATCCCCGTGGTGTACGTCACCCACTCCAGCGACGAGCTGACGCGCCTGGCCGACCACGTGGTGCTGCTGAGCGAAGGCCGCGCGCTGTGCCATGGGCCGGTGATGGAACTGATGACGCGGCTCGACCTGCCATTGGCTCGCGGCGACGCGGCGTCCGCCCTGATCGAAGCGCACGTGCTCGGCCATTCGCCCGCCGATGCCCTGACCGAACTGGCATTCGACGGCGGGCGCTTGCTGCTTCCGCAAGCCACCCACGCCGCCCTGCCCCGGGGCGCGGCGGTGCGTGTGCGTATCCGGGCGCGCGACGTGAGCCTGTCGCTGCAGGCACCGGAGCACAGCAGCGTGCTCAACGTGCTGAGTGCCACGGTGGTCGATGTGGTGGACGAGTCGCCCGGCCAGGTGCTGGTGGGGCTGCAGCTCGGTTGCGGGCCACAGGCTGTGCGGCTGCTCTCGCGCATCAGCCAGCTCTCGGCGCGTCGCCTGGAGATCGCGCCGGGTCAAGCGGTGTTTGCGCAGGTCAAGGGTGTGGCGATGGTGCGCTGACGTGGGGTCGCCTACCAGCCTGCGCTGCCCGGCGCCCCCTTGAACGGCCCGGCCAGCTCTGGCGTGATCCAGCCACCATAGAAGCCCCCGGGCTGCGGCGACACCACCTGGCCGTCGACCGTGCATTCCAGATCGGTCGGGTAGAAAGCCACACCGTCGGCCAGGGACTCGGCGCCGGCCAGCGGCTCGGGGTAACTCCAGGCCACACCTTCCAGACGGCGGCCACCGTGCACCAGGCTCCAGTAGCGTGCCGGTCCTTTCCATTCGCAGAACGAGCTGCCGGCTGCTGGCTGGAGCAGGTGGCGGGCCACATCGGCCCAAGGCAGGTAGAAACTGGGCGGGTGCCCGGTTTCGAGGACCCGCATGGCGTGGCGGGTGCGCGCCACCTCCAGTCCGCCCCAGCGAACGACCACCTCGCGGGTATCCGGGGCCAGCTGTGGCGGACGCGGGAAATCCCACACCGAGGTCTGACCCGGCGCAGGTTCTTCGGCAAAGGGAGGACGCGCATGGCCGCGCCAGTACCACTGTTCGCGCGCGGCGCGAATCCAGTCGGGGGGTCCCGGCATCCGGTGGGGTGTTTTCAGATCAGGCCGCCGCGCCCACAGCGTCTTTGACGCACTTCTTGGTGAAGCTGTTCTTCGCGGCACCAAAGATCTTTTTCTCCACAGCAGCCGCGTCGCACGTGGCTGCGGCGTCCTTCTCGCACTTCTTCATGAACGAGCTCTTGGCTGCCCCTGCGAGCTTCTTCTCGGTGGCTGATGCCGTGCAGCTCGCCCCATCGGCCGCCCAGCTGGCCAGCGGCAGCAGGAAAGCCATGACGATTGAACCCAAGCCGATTGCGCGCATTTGAATCTCCATCAAAGAAAAATTCATTGAAGGTCAGCGCGCAGGCACTGTCAATGCAAAGAGGCGGGAATCGAAGCCCGCCTCGGGTTCATCCCAGCATCGAAAGTATCAATCGAGCAGTTCTTTGGGGATGTTGCCGCCGTTGGCAGCGATGTGGGCCAACACGTTCTTGTGCAGCCACATGTTCATCCTGGCCGAGTCATCCATGAGTTCGTCGGGGCAGTAGAGCTCCTTGGCCAGCTCCTTGCGCGCGGCGAGGCTGCTGTCCATGTCGAGCAACTTGAGCAGGTCGACGATGGAGGTTTTCCAGTTGAGCTTCTGCGGGTTGGCGGCAGCCTTCTGCTCCATGAGCGTGACCACGTCGACCATGGTGATGGAGGCCACCGGTGTGGGAGTGGGCGCAGCGGCGGGTGCAGGCGCCGGAGCGGCCGACGGAGCGGGTGCAGCGGCCGGCGGCTGTGGCACCACCTTGGGCGAGCCCATGCCGAGTTTTTCGAGGATGTTGCTGAAAAGGCCCATGAGATGCTCCTTGAGGCGTGACGGTTTGAGGTGAAAACGGGAAGGGGCATGGTCGCACATGCCTGCACAGGGCGTGTGACGCATCTCAGCCGATGGGCAGGCCGAAGTCGGGCAGGAACACTGGCGCGCCACCGGCCGCATCGTCGACCTGCACCACACCCGCGCCGTACAGCGCACGCAAACCCTCGGCCTCGATCACCTGGTCCACCATGCCTTCGGCGATCACTCGACCTTCGCGCATGAGCAGGGCGCGGTCGGCGCAGCGCAGCGCCTGGTTGGGATCGTGCGTGGTGAACAGCACCGCCAGTCCTTCACTGGCCAATGTGCGGATGGCCCGCATCACCAACCCCTGGTTGCCGAAATCGAGGCTGGCGGTGGGCTCGTCGAGCAGCACCGCGCGCGGTTGCTGCGCGAGTGCGCGGGCGATCAGCACCAGTTGGCGCTCGCCACCGCTGATGCGGTGCACCGAGCGGCAGGCCAGGTGCGCCATGCCAACGCGTTGCAATGCTGTGTGGGCAATGGCTCGGTCTTGCGCACTGGGGCGGGCCAACAGCCCCTGGTGCGCGGTGCGGCCCATGAGCACCATCTCGAGCGTGGTGAACCCGAACGTGCTGGTCTGGCCTTGCGGCACATAGGCAATCTCGCGCGCACGATCGGCCAGCGACCAGTGCGCCAGCGCCCTTCCCTGCAGCTGCACAACGCCACCGAGCGGGGGCAACAAGCCGAGCAAGGTCTTGAGCAGCGTGGTCTTGCCGCAGCCATTGGGGCCGAGCAGAGCGAGCACCTCGCCGCTGTGCAGCGAGAGCGAGAGGTCCGAACCAACCGCGTGGCCAGGGTAGCCCACGCTCAGCGAAGAGGCTTGCAGCATGGCGGTCACTGGACCACCCTCGCCTCGGGGACTTCGGTGCGAGCCGGCTGGGAAGCGTCCCGGCGCTGCGCTCATGTCCATCCTCTGGACGAGCGACGCAGCAACACGATGAAGAACGGCGAGCCGACGAGCGCGGTGAGGATGCCCAGCGGAATCTCCACCGGGGCCACCGTGCGAGCGAGTGTGTCGATGAACAGCAGCAGACCGCCACCGAGCACAGCGGATGTGGGCAGCAGGCGCACAAACGACGGCCCGACCAGAAAGCGCGCGAGGTGCGGCACCACCAGCCCTACCCAGCCCACGATGCCGGCTGCCGCCACGCTCGCCGCGGTGATCAGCGTGGCCGCCGCCACGATGATCAAACGCAGCACGGTGGTGCGCGCGCCCAGGGAGCGGGCTTCTTCTTCGGGCAGCGACATCACGTCCATGCGCCAGCGCAGCAGCAGAAGCACCACCGTGCCCAGCGCCACCGGTGCGATGAGCGCGGGCAGATCGTCCACGTGCGTGGCCGACAGGCTGCCGAGCAGCCAGAAGGTCATGGCGGGCAGCTGGTTGTAGGGGTCGGCCAGCACCTTCACCAGGCCGATGCCGGCGCCCAGCAGCGAGCCGATGACGATGCCCGCGAGCAGCAACACCAGCACCGGGTCGCTGTTGCGCACGGTGGAGCCCACGCCGTACACGAGCGCCACAGCCAGCAGGCCACCGGCAAAGGCCGCCATCTGGATACCGAAGACGCCGATGGAAAAGTAGATGCCGAGCACCGCGCCCAGAGCCGCACCGGCCGACGCGCCCAGGATGTCGGGCGAAACCAGCGGATTGCGAAACAGGCCCTGAAACGCCGCACCCGCCACCGCCAGCGCCGAGCCCACCGCGATCGCGGCGAGCACGCGCGGGCCGCGGATCTGCCACACGATGGTCTGCGT
>JANPKR010000237.1:0-13393 GCA_031426175.1 Hydrogenophaga sp.
CTCCCACAGCGCGCGTTGGGGTTTTGTCTGCGACAGATCGCCCTCGAACGCGAGCAAGCGCGTCAGCACCCTGCGCACATTGCCGTCCACGATGGACACACGCTCACCGAAACAGAACGATGCGATGGCGGCGGCGGTGGAAGCGCCGATGCCGGGCAAGGTCTCAAGCCCGGCCGCAGTCGACGGAAATGCACCGCCGTGCTGCTGCACCACCGCTTGGGCGCAATGGTGCAAGTTGCGTGCTCGGCTGTAGTAGCCCAAACCGCTCCACAAAGCCATGACCTCATCGGCTCCAGCAGAAGCCAAAGCCTGCACGTCGGGGAACCGTTCCAGGAACCGCGCGTAGTAGCCCAGCACGGTGCTCACCTGGGTCTGCTGCAGCATGACCTCGGACAGCCACACCCGGTAAGGGTCGCGACTGCCCTGCCAGGGCATACCGCTGCGCCCGGCTCGCCGTTGCCAGTCGATCAGCAAGGGCGCAAAGTTGGAGGGCAGATCGGCTGGCGTGCCGACGGCGCCGCTCATGCCGCCAGGGCTTCTGCGGGCTCTTCGTCGGGCGCGGCCAGCAGGTGGTCGGTCAGCTCGGACAGCTTGGCATCGAGCAGGTTGAGCTTGGCCTGGTGGGTCTGGAGTTCACGAATTCGCTCGTCAAGACCGCCCGCGGCTTGCTGTATGCGCGAGACTGCCTCAATGCGTCGTGTGAAGTTGCGACGACGCTCGCGCAGTTGGGCATCCAGTTGTGCCGCCGCCGACTTGTTCCACAGCTCCACCTCGTTGACTGCCGTGTCGTACACCACCCGCAAGCGACTCATGAGCGCGCGCGCGAGGCGTTCGGCAAACTCTGGATTCGCCAGCTTGAGCGCGTTGCCCAGGCTCAGGTACTGCAGGTGGCTTTTCTCGATCAGGTCGAGGTCTTTCACGTACTGCGCCAGCTGCGGCGGCGTGGGCGCCTGCAATGAGAAACCGTACTCGGCGTTCAGGCTCTTGAAGCTGCCTTCCAGCATGGACTGGATGTCGCCCGCCATTCCGTCTGCCTTGGACATGTCGGCGCGCAAGCGGTCAAAAGTGTGGTCGTATGCACGGCGCACACCCAGCTTGATACCGGGCTGTCGAAGCGCTTTGGACAGAACCGCCACCTCGGATTTGAGGTGCGTGGAGCTCAGCATGGCAAACAAGTCTTTGAGCAGGCGCAAATGCACCGAACGCACGGCCTGAATCTTGGCGCCGCTGGCGTCGAAATCGGCCTGCTCCTGCTCGATGCGCAGGCGCATCTGCTTGATCACGCCAGCGTTCTTTCCGCGCAAGCCTTCCAGCTCCTGGATCTGTTCGACCAGATCGCGCGAGCGCGTGTGCACCATGCGCGTGGTTTCCACCCGCAATGACTGGATGCCGGTGGCCACCGCAGCGCTGAGAATCTTGCGCCGCTGGCCCAACAAGTCCACGCCGAGCGCCGTCTCCAGCTCCATCAGGTTGCTCGCCTCCAGCAGTTTCTTGTCACGATGGACTTTGGCCAGCAGACCTTTCTGTGCAGAGACCGCCAGCACCTGGCGCGGCGAAAGTCCGAGGATCTCGGCGGAGTCGGTGCGCTGCGATGCGATCTGCAATTGCACCTGCTCGGGCGAACTCAGTGCGTCCCACATGGTGTCGATCTTGTTGAGCACCACCAGGCGCGACTCTTTGCCCTCGCCCAGCACAGAGAGGTGCTGGCGCCAGATGGTGAGGTCGGACTTGGTGACACCAGTGTCGGCCGCCAGGATGAAGACCACAGCTTGTGCCTGTGGCAACAGACTCACGGTCAGCTCGGGTTCAGCACCAATCGCATTGAGCCCAGGAGTGTCCAGAATCACCAAGCCCTGTTTGAGCAACGGGTGCGCCATGTTGATCAGAGCGTGGCGCCACTTGGGCACCTCCACCGTGCCATCGGCACCGGTCAGAGGGTTGTCTTCTGGCGATTCATCGCTCCAGAAACCCAAGCCACGCGCTTCGTCCAGCGTGACCCTGCGAACCTCGGCCACCTTTTGAATCGCACGTGCCAATTGTTTGGGATCGTTGACATCCAGATCCACGCGCTCCCATTTGTCGGGGGCATTGCGCCAGTCCAGCAACGACAAAGGTTGCAGACGAGTTTCAATGGGCAACAGCCGAAGGCACGGAGGCACCTCGGCGTCATAGCCCAACTCGGTGGGACACATCGTGGTGCGCCCTGCGCTCGCCGGCATGATGCGGCGGCCATAGCCGGCAAAAAACACCGCGTTGATCAACTCCGATTTGCCGCGGGAAAACTCGGCCACGAAGGCCACCATGATCTTGTCGTTCTTGACCTGGGCGTGAAGTCCGTCAAGCCGCTCGCGAATGCCGGGCTCCATCAGATCGTGGTCGGTCAACCACTCGGCGAGCAGACGCAGGCGCAAGGCAAACTGCTTGCGCCAAACGCCGTGTTGATCAAATTCCTGATTGAAACTCATAGGTCTGATGTTGTAACCACCGGTCAATATAGCATCGGCCTCCCTCGCAAAACCGGGCGGCCCGCATGCCCGACAGCCGGGTGTATGCGGCGATCAACTCTTCTGGCAAGTGGCGCAGAAAAACGTCGATCGTTGCCCCTGGCGAATGGCCTTGACAGGAGCAGCACAGACCCTGCACGGCTGCCCTTCCCGGCCGTACACAAACGCGTCGAGCTGAAAGTAGCCCGACTGACCCTCGGCGCTGGAGAAATCCCGCAAGGTGCTGCCACCCAGCGCTACGGCGCGGTTGAGCACTTGAACAATGGCGCTGTGCAGGCGCGCTGCACGCGGTTTGCTCAGCCGATCGGCGCGCAACGTGGGCCGTATGCCGGCCATGAACAAGGCCTCCGAGGCGTAGATGTTGCCAACACCCACCACGATGTCACCGGACAACAACACCTGCTTGATCGCCGAGCGACGCAACTGCAAGGCGCGGTGAAACGCCAAAGGATCGAACCCAGCCTCCAGCGGCTCCACGCCCAGGCCGCCCAGCAGCTTGGTCGCCGTGGCGCTGTCCAGTGCATCGGCGTGGACCACCGCCCCGAACCGCCGGGGATCGTGCAATCTCAGGGTGCCACGGGTCGTCAACAATTCGAAATGATCATGAACACCGCGTTGCGGCAAGGTCTGACCAAACTGCAGGCTGCCCGACATGCCCAGGTGCACCAGCAGAAGACCCCGATCAAGATTGAGCAGCAAGTATTTGCCTCGCCTGGTCACGGACATCACCGATCGGCCCTGCAAAGACTGCTCCTCACAACCCAAAGGCCACCTCAGCGGTTTGCCCATCTGCAGGCGCAGGATCGAGGCCCCGGCAATGCGGTCGGCGAAACTGCGCCGGGTGACTTCAACTTCGGGGAGTTCGGGCATGGGACGGTGTTTTCTTTCAAGCATCCGGAACGCTTGTGCGGTCTTCAGATCAGACGCCTGCGCCCCAAAAACCTTCCATTATCATGACCCGATGAATACCTTGCACCGTGTCGAAGGCTCGTCCACCCAGCGTGCTCACCCACCCGTTTGGCGACTGATGAATCCCGCAAGGCTGGTTCGACAAACGGCCATTGCGGTGGCAGCGGCCAGTTCTGTCTGGGGTGCATCGGCTCAGTCCACCCCCACCTCGCAGGAACCAGCCGCTGTGGCAACGCCAGGCCCTGGCAACGTGGTCAATTCGGCGCTGAATGCGCCCCTGTTCTACCAACTGCTTCTCGGCGAACTCAACGTTCGAGCGGGCGAGCCCGGCACGGGGTATTCGTTCATCCTGGACGCGGCGCGCAAACAGCGCGATCCACAGCTTTACCGCCGAGCTGTTGAAGTGGCTTTGCAGGCGAGGTCCGGCGATGCCGCGCTGGCAGCCGCACGCGCCTGGATACAAGAACTGCCTGGCAGCGCAGAAGCCCGGCGCTTCGAATTGCAGATACTTTTGGCCCTCAACCGGGTCGGCGAAACCGGGCCGGTGCTTCAGGCCATTCTGAGCGAGGCATCGGAAGCCAATCGCAACGACACCATCAACGCGATCCCCCAGACCTACTCGCGCGTCACCGACAAGAACCAGGCGGCAGCCGTGGTTCGGGAAGCCCTCGGTCCATACCTCAAACAGCCCACCCATGCGGCCACAGCCTTCACGTCGATTGGCCGCATGTATCTCGCGCAAGACCAGTTGCCTGAAGCGCTGGTCTCGGCGCGACTTGGTCACACGGCCGAACCCGGCTCTGCTTTCCCGGCCTTGCTGGCGCTGGAACTCATGGAGCGCGGGGAGCCTCAAGCCGAGCCCATCGTGCGCCAGCAGCTGCAAGCCAGCAGCATCAACACGTCTGCCGACACGGCTGTTGCGCTGGCCTATGCGCGCATCCTGATCGACACGCAGCGCAACGCGGAGGCCCGCGCGCAGCTCGAAAAGATCACCGTCCGTCAACCCGATCAGGCAGAACCCTGGCTCTTGCTCGGCTCGTTGCAGCTGCAGGAAAACGCCCTGCCTGCCGCCACCGCGTCACTTGAAAAGTACATGACGCTGGCGCGTCAAGCAGGTGACGAACGTTCGGCCCGCGGCCTCACGCAGGCCTATTTGATGATGGCGCAGATGGCCGAGAAACGTCGGGACTTCCCGGCAGCCAATGCCTGGCTGGATCGCATTGAAAACGCCGACGACATCATGGCGGCGCAGATGCGCCGCGCGTCGTTGCTGGCCCGGCAAGGCCAGATGCCGCAGGCCCGGGCTTTGTTGCGTAGCCAACCAGAACGTCGCCCCGAAGACGCCCGACTCAAGCTGGTGGCCGAAGCCCAGTTGTTGCGCGACTTCAAGGCCTGGAAGGAGGCCTACGAGGTGTACGGCGAAGCGGTGGCACGCTTCCCCGACGAGGCCGATCTGCGGTACGACCAGGCCATGATGGCGGAGAAGGCAGGCAAACCGGGGGATATGGAAGTGCTGCTGAAAGCGCTCATCGCCGCCAAACCGGATTTCCACCATGCATACAACGCCCTGGGCTATTCGTTGGCCGACCGCAACGTGCGGCTGCCTGAAGCCAAAAAGCTGATCGAAAAAGCAGTGGAGCTGGCGCCCGGCGATGCTTACATCCAGGACAGCCTGGGCTGGGTGGAATTCCGCCTGGGCAATACCGCCCGTGCGGTCGAGATTCTGCAGGCCGCTTATGGCAAGCGTCCGGACCCGGAGATCGCAGCCCACCTGGGTGAAGTGCTGTGGTCACAAGGTCAGCGCGACCAAGCACTCAAGATCTGGCGGGAGGGTCTGCTGCTGTCGGCCGACAATGAGACCCTGCAAGGAACGCTCAAGCGCCTGCGCGTCAAGCCATGAGATGGGGCGCGCTGCTGGCCACCGTGACATTGCTGACGGCCTGCGCCACGCCCCAGCGCGCCGTTCTGCCGGGGGAAGAGCTCTGGAGTGGGCGCCTGGCCATGACCGTGCAGAGTGTGCCTCCTCAGTCGTTTTCAGCCGGGTTTGAGTTGCGCGGAACGCCAGACGCTGGTGAATTGCAACTCACTTCGCCTCTGGGTACATCGATTGCCACGGTAGTCTGGCTGCCCGGCAGCGCAGAAATGCGCCAAGGTGGTCAGATCACGCGCCGGGGCAGCCTGGACGAACTCACCACCGAGTTCAGTGGCACGCCGGTACCAGTGGCGGCCCTTTTTGGCTGGCTTCGCGGGCAAACGGCTGACGTGCCAGGTTGGCGGGCCGATCTGGCACGTCAACCCGAAGGCCGCATCACGGCACACCGCTTTGCACCCCTGCCCGCAGCCGAACTTCGGGTCGTCGTGCAACCATGAGCCAGGGGACGACCTTGCGGCGCCTGCTGAACGTGCCCGCACCCGCGAAGCTCAACCTCTTTCTTCACATCACCGGACGTCGCGACGACGGCTACCACCTGCTGCAGTCCGTGTTCATGTTGATCGACTGGTGCGACCGTTTGCATTTCGAACTGCGTGCGGACGGCCATATCAGCCGCGAAGACCTCACGCCAGCGCTTCTGCCGGCCGACGACCTCTCCGTGCGTGCGGCTCGATCGTTGCAGGCAGCGACCGGTTGCACCCAAGGCGTGCATATCGCACTTGAAAAGCACCTGCCGGCCGAAGCTGGCATGGGTGGAGGTTCGTCAGACGCGGCCACCACACTGCTCGCGCTCAATCGCCTCTGGGGGCTGGGCCTGACGAGGTCAAAGCTCGCGGCGATCGGCCTGAAGCTCGGTGCTGACGTGCCTTTTTTCATCGGTGGACGACACGCATGGGTCGAAGGGATCGGTGAGCAACTCACCCCGGTTCAGCTGCCCAAGGCCCGGTTTGTGGTCATCAAGCCACCCGGCGGCGCCTCCACCCAACACATCTTTGGCTCGCCTGAGCTCAAACGGGACACAAAAACTGCTATACTCCAAGGCTTTGCTGCAAATGACTGGCAAGAAGATGCCCAAGCAATTGGGTGGGCCGATATCCAGAAAATTCTGGACTTCGGACACAACGATCTTCAACCCGTGGCGCAGGCGCTGTGTCCCGATGTGGGACGCTGCATACAGTGGTTGCAAGACCAAGGTTTGCAAGGGCGCATGACCGGATCGGGGACAGCGGTTTTTGCACAGATGCCGCAGTCCGTGCAACTGACCACCGCCCCGAGCGACTGGACAGTTCGTGAATGCGGCAATATGGATGTCCATCCATTGCTCGACTGGTGCTCCGATTAGAATCGGCAAGCGTTCAGCCCAGGCAGTGGTTGCGCAACCTGCGGCAGAGGTTTTTTGGTGGTCTGTACGGCTTCACGTTGAACAGATCTCCTGCGTAGGGGAGTCGCCAAGTTGGTAAAGGCACTGGATTTTGATTCCAGCATGCGAGGGTTCGAGTCCTTCCTCCCCTGCCACCCGGTTTTCATCACATCTCGTACCCATCCGGCCGTTCCACGAACGGCCATTTTTTGACGGCGATCCAACTGGGCCGTCGCTCAAACAGCTGGGAACCCCATGCAAGTTCAGCCGCCGGATTTCATGATCTTCACCGGCAACGCCAATCCGGTGTTGGCCGCAGAAATTGCACAGCATCTGGGCACACAGCTCGGTGCGGCCAATGTGGGGCGCTTTTCTGACGGTGAAGTCACGGTGGAGATCACGCAAAACGTGCGCGCGCGCCACGTGTTCGTGATCCAGTCCACCTGCTCACCGACCAACGAGAACCTGATGGAACTCATCATCATGGTTGACGCGCTCAAGCGCGCATCGGCTGTGAGCATCTCGGCTGTCATCCCCTACTTCGGTTATGCCCGCCAGGACCGCCGCCCGCGTTCCGGCCGTGTGCCGATTTCGGCCAAGGTGGTGGCCAACATGCTGACCGCCGTGGGCGTGAACCGCGTGCTGACCATGGACCTCCACGCCGACCAGATCCAGGGCTTCTTCGACATCCCGGTGGACAACATTTACGCCTCGCCCGTGTTGCTGGGCGACCTGCGTCAGAAAAACTACCCCGACCTGCTGGTGGTCTCGCCCGACGTGGGCGGCGTGGTGCGTGCGCGTGCGCTCGCCAAGCAGCTCAACTGCGACATGGCCATCATCGACAAGCGCCGCCCCAAGGCCAACGTGTCGGAAGTCATGCACGTGATTGGGGATATCGACGGCCGTAACTGCGTGATCATGGACGACATGATCGACACCGCCGGCACGCTGGTGAAAGCCGCCGAGGTGCTCAAGGAGCGCGGCGCCAAACACGTTTACGCGT
Organism: Hydrogenophaga sp.; assembly: GCA_031426175.1. Classification (GTDB taxonomy): domain Bacteria; phylum Pseudomonadota; class Gammaproteobacteria; order Burkholderiales; family Burkholderiaceae_C; genus Hydrogenophaga. The sequence goes on from JANPKR010000237.1 coordinate 7,710, forward strand.
ATTGCACGCACCCGATCTTCTCGGGCCCGGCCATCGAGCGCATCGCCAAAGGCAGCGCCCTCGACGAGGTGGTGGTCACCAACACAATTCCCTTGTCGCAAGCCGCCCAGGCCTGCGCCAAGATCCGCCAGCTTTCCGTGGCACCGCTGATGGCCGAGACCATCGCGCGCATTGCCTCGGGTGAGTCGGTGATGAGTTTGTTTGCCGATCAGGACAACCTCTTCTAGGAGGCCTTTTCGGCAACAAAAGCGGGTGGTTTTCATGGTGAAGGCCACTCTTTTGAAACAGAGGCGTTCTGGTCGCGGAACCCCTCCACAGGAGTAAGTTATGCAATTCGTCGCTTTTGAGCGCGCCAAGCAGGGTACGGGTGCGAGCCGCCGTCTCCGCAACACCGGCCGCACGCCCGGTATCGTCTTTGGTGGTGAAACACCCGCTGCCACGATCGAACTCGATCACAACGCCTTGTGGCACGCCCTCAAAAAGGAAGCGTTCCACTCCTCCATCCTCGAGATGGACGTGGCCGGCACCGTGCAAAAAGTGCTGCTCCGCGATGTGCAGTACCACCCGTACAAGCCGCTCGTTCTGCACGTGGACTTCCAGCGTGTCAACGACAAGACCCGCCTTCACAAAAAGGTGCCTCTGCACTTCATCAACGAAGAGAACTCGCCTGCGGTCAAGACCGACAAGTGTGTGATCAACCACGTGATGACCGAGATCGAAATCGAGTGCCTGGCCACCCAGTTGCCCGAGCACATCACGGTTGACCTGGGCGAAGTCGTCAAGGGCGGCACGGTCCACACCGGCGACATCAAGCTGCCCAAGGGCATCAAGCTGGTGATGCACGGCCGCAAGAACCTGACCATCGCCACCGTGGTGGAGCCGGTTGAAGACGTGGTGGTGGCTGTTGTGGCCGCACCCGTCGACGACAAAAAGGGCGCCAAGGGCAAGAAGAAGTAATCTGTCTTCGGACCGATGACCGCCTTGAAACGGCCCGCCTTGGCGGGCCGTTTTGCTTTCAGGCCCCATGACCTGCCGATAATTCAACCCATGATCAAACTCATCGCCGGCCTGGGCAATCCAGGCCCGGACTACGAACACACGCGCCACAACGCCGGCTTCTGGTGGGTGGACGAAGCAGCGCGCTTGCTCAAGACTTCGCTGCAGATGGAGCGGGGTCACTTCGGTCTGGTGGCGCGCGCCAATGTGTCGGGCCAAAGCGTCTGGCTGGTGGAGCCACAGACTTTCATGAACCTCTCGGGCAAGTCGGTGGCATCGGTCGCACGTTTCTTCAAGATCGCGCCCGAAGAAGTTCTGGTCGTGCACGACGAACTGGACTTGCCGCCCGGTGAAGTGAAGCTCAAGAAAGGTGGCGGTCACGCTGGCCACAACGGCCTGCGCAACATCCATGCCCAACTGGGCAGCCCCGACTACTGGCGTCTGCGTGTGGGCATTGGCCATCCAGGCAACAAGAACGAGGTGGCGAACTGGGTGCTGAAAAAGCCTTCACCCGACGACCGCATTGCCATCGCCCAGGCGCTGGACCGCAGCCTCAAGGCCTTGCCGCAGCTGATCGCCGGGGAGATGGACAAGGCCACCTCACTCATCCACACCAGCAAGCCACCGCGGCCCAAGCCGCCGCGCCCACCCAAGGCCGATCAGATGCCCGATGAAGGGGTGTTGGGCGAAGGCACATCACCAGCAGCCGACAAAGGCTGACCCGCTTTCTGCAAACGCTGGTATTTCTGCCAGAGCGTTTCGCGGGACTCGATGTGGTCCGGGTGGATCGGGATGCAGCTCACCGGGCAGACCTGCACGCACTGCGGCTCGTCAAAATGGCCCACGCATTCGGTGCAGCGGGCCGGGTCGATTTCGTAGATCTCCTCGCCCATGTAAATGGCCTGGTTCGGGCATTCGGGCTCGCACACATCGCAGTTGATGCATTCGTCGGTGATCAGCAGGGCCATGGCTATCGCTCCCTGTTCAGGCTTGCAGTGGAGCCGGTTTGAGGTTCGCGCCCACATGGGCGTTCACCATCTGCGACACATCGCCGCCGAGCTGTGAGATCTCTCGCACGAGGGTGCTGGAGATGCACTGCAGCTCGGCCTGAGGCAGCAGGAACACCGTCTCCACCGCCGGATTGAGCTTGCGGTTCATCGCGGCCATCTGGCCTTCGTAGTCGAAGTCGGTCAGGTTGCGGATGCCGCGCACCACGGCACAAGCACCCTGCTGACGACAGAAATCCATGATCAGGCCGTCAAACGGCAGAACACGGACCACGCCAGGCATGCGGGAGGCGGCCTCCGCCGCCATGTCCAGCCGCTGCTGCAAGCCAAAGCGTGTCTTTTTGTGGTGGGCAATGGCCACTGCGATGATCACTTCGTCGAACAGCAACGCAGCGCGGCGCGCCACATCTTCGTGGCCCAGCGTGAGCGGGTCGAAGGTGCCGCTGTACACCGCCACACGGGGCTGTTTCGAGGGCGGAGAAAGGTCGGAAGGCATGGCGGGAATTATGCGCGCGGGGCCGTCAGTGCCCGCTCACTGCGCGGGCAATGGCCGCAACAGGTGAAAGGCCACCGCGCCCGCCTTGCCCTGGCGGTGCACCTGCAGGCCCAGCGTCGCCAGTTCGCCGTCGAGCCACGGGCGCGGCGCCTCCAGGTACACGAGGCCATCTACGCCGATGGCCTGGCGCGCTGCGGCCAAGGCCGAAAGCACCAGGGCTTCGTTCTGCGCATCGGCAAACGGCGGATCGAGAAATACCACGTCAAAACCCTGCCCGGCGCGCTGGCGCAACACGGCCACACCGTCGCCGCGCTCCACGCGCACCGCCGTGGCCTTGAGCTTGGTCACGGTGCGGCTGAGATTGGTGAGCAGGGCGCTGTCCTGCTCCACCAGCACCACCTCCACCGCGCCGCGCGAAGCGGCTTCCAGGCCAAGCGCACCGGTACCGGCGAAGGCATCCACGCAGCGCAAGCCGGTGAGGTCCTGCCCCAGCCAGTTGAACAAGGTCTCGCGCACGCGCGAGGGTGTGGGACGCAGGCCGGGCCGGTCGGCCACGGGCAGCAGCGTGCGTTTCCAGAGGCCGCCGATGATGCGGATTTCGTGCGGGGCGCTGGCTGCGGCGCGTGCAGCGGAAACGGGAGGTTTTTTCATGCCGCCGAGCTTACGCGACCCGAACGCGCACTGCGTTCAGGGCTGGGCTCCCACCACCACGGTGACCATGCGATCGGGCTGCAGGACGCGCGCAAACGCGCGCCGGATGTCGGCCACACTCACGCGTTCGATTTGTTGAGTCCACGTGTCCAGGTAGTCCAGCGGCAGGCCGTTCCAGCCGATGTTGGCCACGTTGTCGAGCAGCTTGCGGTTGCTGTCGATGCGCAGCGAAAAGCCGTTCACCAGAAACGCCTTGGCGGCCACCAGCTCGGCCTCGGTGGGCCCCTGTTCCACGAACTGTTTCACCACGTTGCGCGACACCTCCACTGCTTGGGCGGCTTGGTCGGGGCGTGTGGTGAGGCCGATCTGGAAAGCACCCGCGTGGCGGCCCGGTGCGAAGTAGCTGAACACGCTGTAAGTGAGACCCCGCTTCTCGCGCACCTCGGTGGTCAGGCGGGAAACAAATCCGCCGCCGCCCAGGATGTAGTTGCCCACGAACAGGGGAAAGAAGTCGGGGTCGTCGCGCGCAATGCCGGGTTGCCCGATCGACACCTGGGCTTGCGCCGCGGGGAACGGCAGGCGCTCGTCGATCGCACGCTCCAAGGCCCGCACCGGCGGCACCGCCGGCAGCGGCTCACACCCGTGCGCTTTCAGCGGTGCCATGAACTGGCCCACGATAGTGTCGGCCTGCGCGCGGTCGATTGCGCCCACCAGGGTGACCTGCGCGCGGCAGGACACCACATGGCGGCGGTAGAAGGCCTGCATGTCGGCCACGTTGATCGCATTGAAGGTGGTGGCGTCGGGCTGGAAACCATAGGGATGGTTGCCGTACACCGAGCGCGCAAAGGCGCGGCCGGCCTGCGTGGCTGGTCGGTTCTCTGCCTCCTTGAGCGCTGCGAGGATGCGCTCACGGTCCCGCTGCCACACGGCTTGTGGCCAGGCGGGCGCCGCGATCTGTCGGGTGGCCAGGGCCACGGCGCGCTGCAGCAGGTCGGGCTCGGTCAGGGTTCGGAGTGACAAGGTGAAACGGTCGGCGCTGGCCTGCGCGCCGAACTGCGCGCCGAGGTCCACCCAGGCTTCGCTGAGCTGGTTCTCATCGAGCGCGGGAAAACCTGGCTGTGCCGCCACACCATCCGACAGCAAACCCGCCGTCGCACTGGCCAGCCCGGCCTGGGCCGCCGGATCGCGACGGCTGCCTCCGTCGAAATCGATTTGCACGTCCAGCATGGGAATGGACGGACTGGCCACCAGGTAAACACGCGCGCCGCTGGCGTGCGTCCAGTGCTGGATGGGAATGGCGGCCTGCACGGTGTTGAACATGCCAGTGAGCACAACCCACAAGGCAGCACGACGCATGGAAGGCTTCAGCAATGCGCTCATTTCGAATTCTCCTGGGGCACGAGCACCGCGGTGGTGAGCTGCGTGTCGGAAAAATGGCGCTGCGCCACCGACTGGACCTGGGCCGCCGTGACCGCGCGCAGGCGGCTCATGAGTCGGTCTCCGGTGTTGATGTCCATGCCGTTGGCCCAGTAGCTGCCGAGCTCCTGAGCCTGGTTGAACACCGAATCGAGCTTGTAGACCTCACCCGCCGTCCATTGCGTCTTCACGCGGCGCAGCTCGTCCTCGCTGATGCCCTCACGCGCGACGCGCTGCACCTCGGCCTTGAGCGCGGCGGCCGCCATCTCGGGGGTGACGCCACGGGCCGGCACTGCGCTCAGCGAAAAGAGCTGCGGGCCGCGTCCCATCAAGCCGTAAGACGCTCCGGCACTGTCGGCAATGCGCTTGCCTCCGGTGCCCTGGCCCTGCACCAGTGCGCGGTCCAGCCGGGCACCGGCATAGCCGTCGAGCACGGCCGAAAGCACCGTCAAGGCCAGCGCGTCCTGGCTGGCCGCGTCGTGCTCGGTACCACCGCTCCAGCGCGGCACCTTGTAGGCCAGCGCCACCACGGCCTGGTCGGCCACAGCGCGGTATTCCATGCGGCGTGGGCCCGACTGCGGCGGCTCTTCACGCGGTTTGCGCACCGGCACGGCGCGGGCGGGAATGGGGCCGAAATGTTTCTCGGCGAGCGCGCGGGTCTGGGCCACATCAACGTCACCCGCGATCACCACGGCGGCGTTGGCCGGCGTGTACCAGCGCTGATGAAACTCCCGTGCATCGTTGGGCGTGAGCGACTCGATGTCGCTCATCCAGCCGATGATGGGTCGGCGGTACGGGCTTGCCTGATAAACCATGGCGTTCATGGCCTCGAACATGCGGGCACGAGGCGACTCTTCGGTGCGCTGGCGGCGCTCTTCTTTCACCACCTCGATTTCGCGTTTGAACTCGTCGTCGCTCCACTGGTTGCGCGCAAATCGGTCGGCTTCGAGCTTCATGACCGCTTCCAGGCTCTGGGCCGGCACCTGCTGGTGGTAGGCGGTGGCATCGCGGCTGGTGAACGCGTTGTCGCGCCCGCCCAGGGCCGCAATGCGGCGCGAGAACTCGCCGGGCTTGAGGTCGGGCGTGCCCTTGAACATCATGTGTTCGAGCACATGGGC
>JANPKR010000238.1:0-11967 GCA_031426175.1 Hydrogenophaga sp.
CCGACCCCGAGGTGGCTTGGGTGGGGCTCACCGAAGACCAGGCCAAGTCGCAAGGCATCAAGGTCAAGAAGGGCTTGTTCCCTTGGACGGCGTCGGGCCGCGCCATTGCCAACGGCCGCGACGAGGGTGTGACCAAGTTGCTCTTTGACGATTCACCCGAGGCACACGGCCACGGCAAGATCCTGGGCGGTGGCATGGTAGGCACGCACGCGGGCGACATGATTGGTGAAATCGCACTCGCAATCGAAATGGGCGCAGACGCGGTGGACATCGGCAAGACGATCCACCCGCACCCCACACTGGGCGAGAGCATCGGCATGGCGGCCGAAATCGCACACGGCAGTTGCACCGACGTGCCGCCAGCCCGCAAGTGAGCCAGCTGGTACAAAAGAATGGCCCGCAGGTTTCAACAACCTGCGGGCCACTTTTTTGATCAATCCCGGCTATGGCGCCAACGTCGTACCGACGGGCAACGCACGCTCGGAGACAATTCTCCAGCCGGAATCTTCCCGGAGCAGTCCAAGGATTTTGGGCTGTGCGGTCTCGAGGTACTTGCCCGAGGCATAGTCCTGCAGAAACGCGATGTTCATCGACCTTTCATCAATCCGCTCTGTGCGCAACTCCCGGATGCTGACCTGGATGTCGGCGCGGCCGGCAATGGCCGTTCTGCGCTTGGTCGCCCATTGCTCCTGCGACTGACCGCTCGCGGGCACGAACTGTGCGCTGTAGTGCCCGAGGTAGGCATTGACGTCGCGGCGGGACCATGCCTTGCGCCAGTTCTCGACCAGTTCGACGGCTTCTTCTTCGTCCGAGCGGGTGGGTGGTACGACTCCGGGTGTGGGTGCTGACGGTGTCACGACCATTGCAACAGGTGGTGCGACGGTTGAAGCCACCGGGACGATGACGGCGGCGGAACGGCTGTCTTGCAAGAACCACAACACACCGGCCACTGCAATCAGGCCTGCCATGCCGCTGAGGAGCACGTGTTGAAGTGGCGCTGAGGTCGCGACTGACTTTGTTGAAGGAGCCGTATTCCCTGTGACGCGCGTGACGGACGCCTGGTGTGGCACTTCTTCGCCCATGGCCTTGTGGAGCAGGGCCAACCGTTTGTCCATGGCGGCCGAACGTGCTGCCTGGCCACTCAAAGGGGGAGGAGCGAGATGGTTGAACCGATTCGCTGCGAGCTCAACCGTTCGGATCGAAGCGCTGTTGACATGAGTTTGCATGGACACGCCGCCATTGAAGGACCTGTTGGCTGCCTGCCCGATAGCCTGCAGCTTGGCCACTATGGCGCGTCATTGGTGTTCGAGAACAGGGTCAGGTGCTGAAAACGGAGATTTGTCACCGTTTCAGGCGCCTTGTCACGCTGAGCGCAACAGGTCCGTCGAGGCTTGGCCCGTGCGCGAGGCGCTTCAGTTCGGTGCAGAAGCCGGATTTTGCGAGCTGGTCATGGGCACGCGACGCGCTCCGTTGAAGCGGGTGCTCCAGTAGGACATTCGCATGTCTTCCACACGCACTTGGGAGCCTGAGCGGGGAGAGTGGATGAATTTGCCGTCACCCACGTAAATGCCCACATGGCTGAATGCGCGGCGCATGGTGTTGAAGAAGACCAGGTCGCCGGGCTTGAGTTCGCTGCGGTCGATCACTTGCGTCGCTGCGGCCTGTTCGTCGGAGCGACGCGGCAGGATCTTGCCCACCGACTGTTCGTAGACCGCACGGACGAAACCGCTGCAATCGAAACCGGTTTCCACCGTGTTGCCGCCGTATTTGTAAGGCACACCGAGGAATGCCATGGCATTGATGACCAGACTGGAGGCCTGCTCACTCACGCTGTCTCGTGCCTGCTGGAACTGGCTGCCCAAGCGCGACATGAGGCCCTTCTCGGCCAGCAGCGCGTCCATGTCTTCAAAGGCGGCCTCGGGAGGCGCGGCATGGACCGCGGTCGCGAGGCTGAGCATGAGGGCAGGGAAGATTCGATGCATGGCCCGCAGGGTATCGGCGATGACCCTTGAAGTCAAGCGAGAAATAACCCGCAAACCTTTGATTTTGTTGGATTTTGTACCGCCCATCCGTCAAATCGACCTTCAACTGGATCGGCGCGAAGGCAGGGTGTCCTGGACCGTGGGCAGATCGACCATGACGGCCTTGCTTGGGGTGGTGCACCCGGTGTCGCAGCATTTGCCGGGTTGGCGGTTCTTCGTGATGGCGCGCGCCGGGTCGTGCGGCGCCGCGCTGGCGGTGCCATCGGCGGCGACGCCGCGTTCCAGCAGGCGCTCGACCAGCTCGACCTTGTTGCCCACCGGGTAGTTGCGCCAGATCTCCTGCTTCATGGCCGCGGGCGAGCCACCGCCGTGCAGGCTGATCACGCTGTACCAGCCGCCCTGGTAGCCCGCGGTCAGGTCTTCGATGAAGCGCGCGGTCTCGATGCGCTGTTCGTAGGGAATGTCGGGGTTGGCACGCAGCACCTCGCTGAGCTTGGCGCCGGTTTCCGGGTTGTGGTCTTCGTCCGGGCCGGGCAAGGTGACGACGAGGCCGCCGCTGACGTAGTGCGCAATGCGGTGCATGTCGTATATCTTCGTGGCCAGCAGCAGCTTGCCGATGTTGGCGAACACCGGGTCGGGCATGAAGGTTTTGCTGTGCTCGTCGGCCTTGCCGTAGACGCTGGCCGCCACACCGCAGGCATAGAAACCTTCGGTGATGGTGATCAGCTCCACCATCTGTTCGCGCAGATGGCTCTCTCGCCCGGGGTCGAAGCCGTTGGCTTCGCACATGAGCGCGCCGGCGCCGATAAGAAGGTCGCCGAAGCCGGCGCGGGCGGCGATGCAGGTTTGCCGGTGGTGGGTGGCGTAGCTGTAGGTCAGGTGGCCGGAGTGCTCCCATTCGCCGGCGAAGAACACGCTGTCCCAGGGCACAAAGACGCGGTCGAAGATGCAGACGCCGGTGCTCTGGCCGTATTTGCGGCTGAAGAGCGCGTCGCCGTGCTCGAGCTTTTCACCTGGCCGCCCGGCAGGGCGGGCCACGATGGTCAGGCCGTGGGCGTCGATGGGTACGGCGCAGCAGACCGCGAAGTCGGCGTCTTCCAGGCCCATGTTGCGACAGGGCATTACCAAGAGTTCGTGCATGTAGGGCGCGCCGGTGACGATGGCCTTGGTGCCGCTGATGACGATGCCTCGCACGCCGTTGTGAACGGCATTGCGCTCGACCACGTGCAGGTAGCTGTCCCGGTTGGTCTGCTCGTGCGGGCGGCGGCTGCGGTCGCCCTTGGCGTCGGTCATGGCCACGCCCAGCGTCAGGTCCTGGTCCTGAATGCGGTGCAAATAGTGGAAAAAGCGGTCCGCGTGTTCGGTGGTGCCGCGGGCGTCGTCGATGCGTGCACTGACCTGGGCGATCGCGTTGACCGCATCGTGTGTGAGGTAGCGCTGTGCGCACCCGGTTTCCTGGCAGATCAGGCGTACCGCCTCGAGCTTGTTGAGCAGGTCGCCGCTGCTGGTGTTCAAGTGGCTGAGCCGGTTGACTGTGCGCCCGCTGGTGTGCTGCACCGCCGTCATCAGCGGGGCGTAGCGGGCCTGCAGCGCGAAGTCGTACGTCAGGCCCACTGCGTTGATGCCCGGCTGAAACGCGCGCTCATCGGCTACGTTGTCGACCTGCCGCCCGTCCACGAACACCCGCGGGGTGTAGCGGCGCAGGGACTCGCGATAGTCCTGGCCACTCATGAGCATGCGTGTGTTGTCGGTGGTGTTCATGGTGTTGATCTTGGGCGGATGAATTGATTGAAAAGCGATTTTTTGCCTGCTGAGCAAAGATTTGAACATTGTTCAAATTTATATGCAATTGTTCAAAAATGTGAGCGCTGTTGATCGCGGCGGCTAAACTGGCGCCATGGAAGTCCAGTTGCACGAACTCACTCCCGTCCTGTCGGCTGCCGACCAGGAGGCCATGGATCGACAGCAGCAGCAACGCCAACAACGGCAGCTGGCCATGTCTGATACCCGCCGCGCCTTGGTGCTGGACGCCGCGCGCACCGTGTTCGCCGAGAAGGGGGTGGAGGGCGCGAGCATTCGCGAAATCGCACGCCGGGCCGGGTACACGCCAGGAGCGATTTACAGCTACTTCGACAGCAAGGAGGCGATCTACGCCGCGCTGCTGGCCGAGTCGCTTGAGAGGCTCAACGCCGAGGTGGGTGCCGCTCGCGCGTTCAAGTTGCAGCCGCAACTGACCCTCGCCACCAAGTCGCAGGCCTGGTTCGGCTTTTACGCCCGCAACCCCCGAGACCTGGACCTTGGCTTCTACCTGGTGCAAGGCCTAGCACCGCGTGGCCTCACCGGCGAACTCAACCAGCAGCTCAACGGTCGCCTGCAGGACGCCCTGCGCCCGTGCGAAGCGGCGCTGCAGGCCATGGGCCTGTCGTCTGATGCCGCGCTGCGCGAGAACACCGCATTGTTCGCACACGGCGTCGGCCTGCTCTTGCTGCAGCACACCGGGCGGATCCGGCTGTTCGGGCAGTCGGCGGAGTCGCTGTTTGGAACCTATGTGGAGCAGTTGGTGGCGCGCCTAAGCCCCGGCGCGCAGGTCGCATCGCGTGCGCTCGACCAGCAGGATTTGTTCGGCCTTTGACCGGCTTGCCTACTGCGCAGCATCCGCGCTGCGAAAATCGAGCGGGCTGAGTGATTTGAACGAACAACGAAACAAGGAACGATGAGCATGCTGCTGGACGCTGACGACTCCCAACTGGTGCTGGTGGACTACCAGGCCCGCCTGATGCCCGCCATCTTTGAAGGCTCGCTGGTACTGGGCAACGCCGTGCGTCTGGCCCGCATGGCGCAATTGCTGGAAGTACCGACCTGGGGCACCGAACAAAACCCCGGGAAGCTCGGGCCCAACCCCCCGGAATTGCGCGATCTGTGTCGCAAGACGCTGGCGAAAATGCACTTTGGTGCCATGTCCGACGGCTTGGGCGACTGGCTTCGACCGCCTGTTCGCCCAGCGCAAGGGGGTGGCAATGCGCGCAGCCTGCCCAAGCACCTGCAAAAACCCGCCGCCGCACCCGCCGCCGAGCGCCAGACGGTGGTGTTGGCCGGTTGCGAAGCGCATGTGTGTCTGCTGCAGACCTCGCTGGAACTGATTGAGCAGGAGTTCGACGTTTGGGTGGTCACAGACGCCTGCGGCTCGCGCACCGAACGCAACCGCGATGCGGCTTTCGACCGCCTGGCCAGCGCCGGCGCCGAGTTGGTGACCACCGAGATGGTGGCGTTCGAATGGCTGCGGACGGCGGACCACCCGCTGTTTCGCGACGTGCAGGCGCTCATCAAGTAGGTCGGGCCGGGCATGCGCAGGCAACGCCCCGGCGCATGTCAGCCTGTCGCAAGCCGCTTGCTCATAATTATGAATTCAGTTTGAGTGCAGACCACAACCACGCCAGCAGGAGACGTTCATGAGCCAGACCCAGGGTTACGCCGAGTTCTACCGCCGGTCCATTGAGGATCGAGATGCTTTCTGGACCGAACAGGCCGCCCTGGTGGAATGGAAGCAGCCGTTTGCCCGGGTCTGCAACCACGACAACCCGCCGTTCGCGCGCTGGTTCGAAGGCGGGCTCACCAACCTGTGCCACAACGCGGTGGACCGCCATCTGAAGGATCGGGCCGACCAGAACGCCCTGATCTTCGTGTCCACCGAAACCGACGTGGAGCGCACCTACAGCTTCCGCGAACTGCATGCCGAGGTACAGCGCATGGCCGCGGTGCTGCTCAGCCTGGGGGTGAAGAAGGGCGAACGTGTCCTGATCTACATGCCCATGATTCCGGAGGCGGCGTTCGCCATGTTGGCTTGCGCGCGCATTGGCGCCATCCACTCGGTGGTGTTCGGCGGATTTGCCAGCCACTCCCTGGCCAGCCGCATCGAAGATGCCACGCCCGTTGCCATCGTGAGCGCCGATGCCGGTTCGCGAGGCGGCAAGGTGGTGGAGTACAAGCCCCTGCTGGACGAAGCCATCCGCCTCTCTGCCCACAAGCCGGCTCGGGTGCTGATGGTGAACCGTGGCTTGGCTGCAATGAAGCTCACCGCCGGGCGCGACGTGGATTACGCCAGCGCACGCGAGCAGCACCTGGACACCGTGGTCCCCTGCGAATGGGTCGATTCCACCCACCCGAGCTACACGCTCTACACCAGCGGCACCACCGGCAAACCCAAGGGCGTGCAGCGCGACACCGGGGGCTATGCCGTGGCATTGGCTGCGAGCATGAAGCACGTCTTCATGGGGGAGCCCGGTGAAACCTACTTCTCCACCAGCGACATCGGCTGGGTGGTTGGCCACAGCTACATCGTCTATGGCCCGCTGATCGCCGGCATGGCCACCATCATGTATGAAGGGCTGCCGATCCGGCCTGATGCCGGCATCTGGTGGCACCTGGTCGAGAAGTACAAGGTCAGCGTCATGTTCAGCGCACCCACCGCCGTGCGGGTGCTCAAGAAGTACGACGCATCCTTCATCAAGGACCACGATCTTTCCAGCCTCAAGGCGCTTTTCTTGGTGGGTGAGCCGCTGGACGAACCCACCGCGCAGTGGATCGCCGACGCGCTGGGCAAACCCATCATCGACAACTATTGGCAGACCGAAACCGGCTGGCCGATCCTGTCTTTGTGCAATGGCGTGGAGCCGGCCAGCAGCAAGTTCGGCTCGCCCGGGCGCGCCGTGTACGGCTACAACGTCAAGCTGCTCGACGACCAGACCGGTGCCGAGCTCACCGAGCCTGGGCAAAAAGGCGTGGTGGCCATTGAAGGCCCGCTGCCACCCGGCTGCATGCAGACGGTGTGGCGCGACGATGAGCGCTTCGTGAAGACTTACTGGTCCAGCGTGCCCGGCAAGATGGTCTACAGCACGTTCGACTGGGGCATCAAGGACGAGGACGGGTATTTCTTCATTCTGGGCCGCACCGATGACGTGATCAACGTTGCAGGTCACCGGTTGGGCACACGCGAGATCGAAGAGAGCATTTCCAGCCACCCGCGTGTGGCCGAGGTGGCGGTGGTCGGTGTGGCCGATCAACTCAAGGGCCAGGTGGCCATGGCCTTTGTGGTGGTCAAGGACGCGTCGACCTTGAGCGACGACGCATCGCGTCTGAAACTCGAGGGCGAGGTGATGAAGGTGGTGGACGAACAACTGGGCGCTGTCGCGCGACCGGCCCGCGTGCGCTTCGTCTCGGTATTGCCCAAAACCCGCAGTGGCAAGCTACTGCGCAGGGCCATCCAGGCGGTGTGTGAAGGGCGCGATCCGGGGGATCTGACCACCATGGACGATCCTGCCGCACTGCAGCAGATCAAGGATCTGCTGGCTTGAGAGGCCGGGGCGCCTGGCCCCTGGGGCTGCCCGCTGCCCAGGCCCGTGTTTTCTAAGTATGATCCATGCTTATATTCACACGAGCGATGGGCGCCATGGACAAGCTGATCGAATCCGATGGGCAAGTGGAGCGGGTGAGGGTTTTCGAGCTCGCCGCCGAATTGTTCGGCGTGTTGGCCACTCCCATGAGACTGCGCATTCTCAGCGCCCTGTGCGATCGCGAAAAATCGGTCTCGCAACTGCTGCAGGAGATCAACACCACCCAGCCCAACCTCTCACAGCACCTGAACCTGCTCTACCGCTCGGGCGTGCTCGCCAAGCGCAAAGAAGGCACTCAGGTGATCTATCGCGTGCAGAGCGAAAAAGCGGTCATGCTGTGTCGCACGGTCTGCACGCAGATCGCGATCGAGATCGACGAACCCAGTGCCGTTCCGCCGTCGGAGCGCTTGTCACCTCGCGTGACATCCTGACGACATCGCGCTGACATCGAACTTTTTTCTACGGCGCTTCCCGAGGTGGCACAATCTCGGGCTGCAGTCAGGTCCTTCCACAGTCACTGTCGCATCCGCATAACGGTCAAGCCGTGCAGCGGAAGGTTTTTCTAACCAACTAATGTTTCCTGCAGGGAAACGGAGGTCAGCGGATTTATGAGCGATTCCCAAGCCAATGGGGGCAACGTCTATGTTGCCTACAAAACCAACTCGTATCTTTTCGGCGGCAACGCGCCGTACGTGGAGGAGATGTACGAGAACTACCTTGCCAATCCGGGCAGCGTGCCTGACAACTGGCGCAGCTACTTCGACGCACTTCAAAACGTCCCAGCCGGCGACGGGTCTGACGCCCGTGACGTGCCGCACCAACCTGTCATCAATGCATTCGCCGACCGTGCCAAACAAGGCGGCACCAAGGTTGTCATTGCCACCGGCGCTGACTCCGACCTCGGGCGCAAGCGTGTTGCTGTCCAGCAGCTGATCGCCGCTTATCGCAACGTGGGCGCCCGCTGGGCCGACCTCGACCCACTCAAGCGGGCCGAGCGCGACAACATCCCTGAGCTCGATCTGGCGTTTTACGGTTTTGCTGACGCTGATCTGGAAGTCATCTTCAACACGAGCAACACCTTCTTCGGCAAGGAGACGATGTCCCTGCGCGAGTTGCTCAACGCCCTGCGTGAAACCTACTGCGGCTCCATCGGCGCCGAGTACATGTACATCACCGACCAGAGCCAGAAGCGCTGGTGGCAGGAACGCCTGGAAAGCACGCGCTCCAAGCCGGCCTACAACGCCGAGAAGAAAAAGCACATCCTCGACCGCCTGACCGCGGCCGAAGGTCTCGAGCGTTTCCTGCACACAAAGTACGTGGGCCAAAAGCGCTTTTCGCTTGAAGGCGGCGAGAGCTTCATTGCGTCCATGGACGAGCTGATCCGCCAGGCGGGCCAGGTCGGTATCCAGGAAATCGTGATCGGCATGGCGCACCGTGGTCGCTTGAACGTGCTGGTGAACACCCTGGGCAAGATGCCCAAGGACCTGTTCGCCGAGTTCGACCACACCGCCCCAGAAGACCTGCCATCGGGCGACGTGAAGTACCACCAGGGCTTCAGCTCCGACGTGACCACCCCCGGCGGCCCGGTTCACCTGTCGCTGGCCTTCAATCCCTCGCACCTCGAGATCGTCAACCCCGTGGTTGAAGGTTCGGTGCGCGCCCGCATGGACCGCCGTGGCGATCCGCTGGGCAAGCAGGTGCTGCCCGTGCTGGTGCACGGCGATGCGGCCTTTGCTGGCCAGGGCGTGGTGATGGAAACGCTGGCGCTGGCCGAAACACGTGGTTATTCCACTGGCGGCACGGTGCACCTGGTGATCAACAACCAGATCGGCTTCACCACCTCCGACCCGCGCGACAGCCGATCCACGCTGTACTGCTCCGACGTGGTCAAGATGATCGAGTCGCCGGTGCTGCACGTGAACGGTGACGATCCCGAAGCCGTGGTGTACGCCACGCAGCTCGCGCTCGAATTCCGAATGGAATTCCAGAAGGACGTGGTGGTTGACATCGTGTGCTTCCGCAAGCTCGGCCACAACGAACAGGACACCCCGAGCCTGACCCAGCCGCTGATGTACAAGAAGATCGCGTCCCACCCCGGCACGCGCAAGCTGTACGCCGACAAGCTGGTCGCGCAAGGTCTGGGCGAGACCATCGGCGACGACATGGTCAAGGCCTACCGCGCCGCACTCGACGACGGCCGCCACACGGTGGACCCGGTGCTCACCAACTTCAAAAGCAAGTTTGCGGTCGACTGGAGCCCGTACCTCAACAAGAAATGGACCGACAGCTCCGACTCCGCCATTCCCATGGCCGAGTGGAAGCGCCTGTCCGAACGCCTTACCGCGATTCCCGACAGCGTCTCGCCGCACCAGCTGGTGAAGAAGGTGTACGCCGACCGCGCGGCCATGGGCCGCGGCGAGATTCCGGTGGACTGGGGCATGGGCGAGCACATGGCGTTTGCCTCGCTGGTGGCCAGTGGCTTCCCGGTGCGCCTCTCGGGCGAAGATTGCGGCCGTGGCACGTTCACGCACCGTCATGCGGTGATCCACGACCAGAACCGCGAGAAGTTTGACGAGGGCACCTATGTGCCGCTGCAGAACGTGGCCGACAACCAGGCCCCGTTTGTGGTGATCGACTCGATCCTGTCCGAAGAAGCGGTGCTGGCGTTTGAGTACGGCTATGCCTCCAACGACCCGAACACGCTGGTGATCTGGGAAGCGCAGTTCGGCGACTTCGTCAACGGCGCCCAGGTGGTGATCGACCAGTTCATCGCCTCTGGCGAAGTGAAGTGGGGCCGCGTCAACGGCATCACGCTGATGCTGCCGCACGGCTACGAAGGCCAGGGTCCGGAGCACAGTTCGGCGCGCCTGGAGCGTTTCATGCAGATGGCGGCCGACACCAACATGCAGATCGTTCAGCCGACCACGGCCAGCCAGATCTTCCATGTGCTGCGTCGCCAGATGATCCGCGGGCTGCGCAAGCCGCTGATCATCTTCACGCCCAAGTCGCTGCTGCGCAACAAGGACGCGACCTCGCCACTGTCCGAGTTCACCAAGGGCGGTTTCCAGACCGTGATTCCCGACCAGAGCGTTGACGTGGCGAAGAAGGCCGACAAGGTCAAGCGCGTCATCTGCTGCTCGGGCAAGGTGTACTACGACCTGGTCAAGAAGCGCGAAGAGCGTGAGTCCGACGACGTGGCGATCATCCGCGTCGAACAGCTCTATCCGTTCCCCCACAAGGTGTTTGGTGCAGAACTGCGCAAGTATCCCAACGCCACCGACATCGTGTGGTGCCAGGACGAGCCGCAAAACCAGGGCGCCTGGTTCTTCGTGCAGCACTACATCCACGAAAACATGCTCGACGGTCAAAAGCTCGGCTATGCCGGACGCGCCGCATCCGCTTCGCCAGCGGTGGGTTACTCCCACTTGCACCAGGAGCAGCAGAAAAACCTGATCGACGCCGCCTTCGGCAAGCTCAAGGGCTTCATCCTCACCAAGTAAGCCGCTCCCGACGCCCGACCCGCGGATGTTGCATCCCGGTGCGGGCGGCGCAGCGCGACCCGAAACAACCCAGGTAGAAGAAACATGGCAATCGTAGAAGTCAAAGTTCCGCAGCTCTCCGAATCGGTGGCCGAAGCCACCATGCTGCAGTGGAAGAAAAAAGTCGGCGACGCGGTGGCGGTCGACGAGATCCTGATCGAGATCGAGACCGACAAGGTGGTGCTCGAAGTGCCGGCCCCTTCGGCCGGCGTGCTGGTTGAAATCCTGCAGGCCGATGGCGCCACGGTGGCGGCCGAGCAGCTGATCGCGCGCATCGACACGGCCGCCGTGGCCGGCGCTCCAGCACCCGCCGCCGCAGCAGCGCCCGTTGCTGCCCTGGCCCCGGCTGCCTCCGCAGCAGCCGTTGCATCCACCAGCAAGGCCGGTGTGGCCATGCCTGCCGCGGCCAAGCTGATGGCCGACAACAACATGGCCTCGGGCTCGGTGCCGGGCACTGGCAAAGACGGTCGCGTGACCAAGGGCGACGTGCTCACGGCCGTGGCCGCACCCAAGCCCGCCGCGGTGGCAGCGCCCGTGGCCATCCCCACGGGCGCGCCCGCCAAGGTGCTGCCGCAGGTGCCGGTGGTCGCCCCCGATCTTGGCGACCGCCCGCAAGAGCGCGTGCCCATGACGCGCCTGCGCGCCCGCGTGGCCGAGCGCCTGCTGCAGTCGCAGTCGACCAACGCCATCCTGACCACCTTCAACGAAATCAACATGGCCCCGGTCATGGCGATGCGCAAGAAGTTCCAGGAGAAGTTCGAGAAGGAACACGGCGTCAAGCTTGGTTTCATGAGCTTCTTTGTCAAGGCCGCGGTGCACGCGCTCAAGAAGTACCCCATCCTCAATGCGTCGGTGGACGGCAACGACATCGTGTATCACGGCTTCTTCGACATCGGCATCGCGGTGGGTTCACCACGCGGCCTGGTGGTGCCCATCCTGCGCAATGCCGACCAGATGAGCTTTGCCGACATCGAGAAGAAGATCGCCGAGTACGGCCAGAAGGCCAAGGACGGCAAGCTGGGCATCGACGAGATGACAGGGGGCACGTTCTCCATT
>JANPKR010000239.1:0-5300 GCA_031426175.1 Hydrogenophaga sp.
CCAGCGTTCCTTTTGCAGCGGCTTGCCCGGTGCACCCAGTTCGTTGCGGTCGATCACCGCAACCGCCCCCAGCGACTTCAGGTACTCCGCTTCTTGCGGCCGGCCAGTCGACGCCACCACGGTGTGGCCCAGGCCCGCGAGCAACGAAATGGCCACGCTGCCCACGCCGCCGTTGGCACCGGTCACCAGCACCTCACCACTGCCGGGTTCCACACCCGCATCCATCCAGTGCCGCTGCAGCGCCATCACACACAGCATGGCGGTGTAGCCTGCCGTGCCCACCGCCATGGCATCGCGCTCGCTCAAGGTATCCGGCAGCGCAACCAGCCAGTCGCCCTTGACGCGCGCCATCTGTGCAAGACCGCCCCAGTGGTTTTCGCCGACACCAAAACCGTTGAGCAGCACACGGTCGCCGGCTTTCCACTTCGGGTGGTCGCTGTGCGTGACCGAGCCGGCGAAGTCGATGCCGGGCACCATGGGAAAACTGCGTACCACGGGCGACTTGCCGGTGATGGCCAGGCCATCCTTGTAGTTCAGGGTGGAATAGTCGACGCGCACCGTCACGTCGCCACTGGCGGGCAGTTGCGCTTCATCCAGCGGGGTGAGGTCGCAGCGGTAGCCGGTCTCGGGTTTGGTGATGACGAGTGCATTGAACATGGGGATTCCTAGGACGATGAAGGGGTGTTGGCCGGGTGGTCCGGATCGGTCTCGCGCCACAGGCGCACCGTGAGCCACCAGCCAATGAGCGAGTTGGTCAGGGCGAACACACTGACCACCAGCCGGATGCCCATGGGCGGATCGTTGAGCTGCAGAAAACCGACCATGAAACTGGACAATGCGTTGAAACCGAGCACGAGCCAGAACAGGCTGCGGCGCGGCTGCCAGAGGCGATGAAAGATGTGAGAGATGGAAGGCATGCCGTCATTGTGAAGGCGCCGCCTTGCTGCTCTCTTGCTCTTGCAACAGGCGCCACATCACCTTGCCGCTGCCGCTCTTGGGCAGGGCGGTGACGAACGCCACCGTGCGCGGGCATTTGTAGACCGCCATGTGCTCGCGGCACCAGTCCAGGATGTCCTGCTCGCTGGTTATCGCGCGGTGCGATTCGCGCAGCACCACCACCGCCTTCACGCTCTCGCCGCGGTAGGTGTCTTGCGTGGCGATCACGCAGGCCTCGGCAATGGCCGGGTGTTTGAACATCAGCGCCTCCACCTCGGCCGGCCAGACCTTGAAACCACTGGCGTTGATCATGCGTTTGAGCCGGTCGGTGATGAAGTAGTAGCCGTCCTCGTCGATACGTCCGAGGTCGCCCGAACGGAAAAAGCGTTTCCCATCGATGGTGACGAATGCGGCTTCGGTGGCTTCGGGGCGTTTCCAGTAGCCGTCAAACACCTCGGGCCCGCAGATGATGATTTCGCCGGCCTCGCCTCGCGGCATTTCCTCCAGCGTGAGTGGGTCCACCACACGCGCTTCGGTGCTGAGAAACGGAATGCCCAGGCATTGCTGCTTGGGGTGGTCGGGTGGGTTGTTGTGGGAGGGCGCAGCGGTCTCGGTGAGGCCATAACCTTCCGAATAACGCAGGCCGTACTGCTCCAGCAGGCGCTGCGCCACCGCCTGCGGCATGGCCGCACCTCCGCCGCCCACCAGCACCAGGCTGGACAGGTCGTACTGGTCGAAGCGTGGGCTGGCCAGCAGGTCGATGATCATGGTGGGGATGTTGGTCCAGTGCGTCACTCGCCAACGCGAGATGAGCTGTCCGGCGAGATCGCGGTCCCAGCGTGGCATCACCACCATGGTTGCTGCGCTGTAGATGGCCGCATGCATGCCCGCCACCATGCCGGTGATGTGGAACATGGGCACCACCAGCAGACCCACGTTTTCGACCGTGCTGTTGGTCCACAGGCCCACAGCCACTGCGTTGTGCATCACCGTGCGGTGCGGGTGCATGCAGCCCTTGGGCAGGCCCGTGGTGCCGCTGGTGTAGGGCAACACAGCGAGGTCGTCGGGGCCTCGGTTGTGCGGGGACGCGGTGCCGGTGCAGGCCAGTGCATCGGCCCAGTCGCTTACCGTGCCGCCGGGCAGCACGGGCGTCGCATGGCGAGTGCCAAGCCAATCGGACCAGGCCGGCGGCACCTCGGCCTGCGGACCGAAGGCATCGCTGTAGTGGGACACGACCAGATGTCGCAGGCGCTCGGCTTCGGGCACCTCGGCATTGGCCTTGATCAGTTCGCCGGCCAGATCGGCGGCGGTGATGGCCACACGCGCATCCGGGTCGGTGATGTAGTGCTGCAGCTCGTCGCTGCGGTTCATCGGGTTCACCGGCACCACCACCGCGTTGGCGCGAAGAATCGCAAAGTGCGCCACCACCCACTGCGGGCAGTTCTGCATCAGCAGGATCACGCGGTCACCGTCATGCACGCCCTGCACTCGCAGGTGCGCGGCCAGGCGTTCGGCCTGATCAAACAACTGGCGGTAAGTGAGCACCTCGTCAAAGAACACCAGCGCGGTCTTGTCCGGGTAACGCAGCGCGCTCACCGCGAGGTTGTGCCACAGCGAGGTGGCCGGTGGCGTGATCCGGTGCGGCAGCCGCGTGGGCCAGAAGCGGTGGTGCGGCGCGGCCGAAACCGCTTGCGCCGTGTTGCTGTTGCTCATGTGTTTGTCTCCGATGTTCTCTGTTTGGGATACAGGATACGGGTCACACCGCCAGAACGACAACGTGGCTTGTCGCTGCAGAGACCCTGTCCGCCGCAGGCCCTCTCTTGTTGGTGGGCACGGAACCTGCAAGCAACCGCTTCGGGTGTGTCTGGTGTTTCGCCGGCTTGCTGCCATGTGCAAATTGCATGGGTTTCCCACGTAAACCCCGAGCGAGGGTGCAAAAAGCCAGGGATACATTCGTTTGCGGTTGAAGCACGCACCCAACAGGTGCATGTGCGGCGACGGTGAACATCCTTTCAAACACAACGGAGAGCGCTGATGAAGAAGACAAGCTTGAACATGATGGCCCTCGGCCTGAGCACCGCGGCCGCCCTGGCCAGCCTGCCAGCACACGCGGGCAAGGACCTGGATGCCATCAAGAAGCGGGGCGAGCTGATCTGTGGGGTCAACACCGCGCTGCCGGGTTTCTCGGCCGCCGACAGCCAGGGCAAGTGGAGCGGCATGGACGTGGATGTCTGCCGCTCGGTGGCCGCTGCCGTGCTCAACAACCCGGACAAGGTGCGCTACGTGCCGCTCACGGCACAGCAACGCTTCACCGCCCTGCAGTCGGGAGAGATCGACATGCTGGCGCGCAACACCACCTGGACCCTGACGCGCGACGCCTCGCTGGGTCTGACCTTCACCGGCGTGAACTTCTACGACGGTCAGGGCTTCATGGTCCCCAAGAAACTGAACGTGAAGAGCGCCAAGCAACTCAAGGGCGCCACGGTGTGCGTGCAGTCCGGTACCACCACCGAACTCAACCTCACCGACTACTCCCGCGCCAACAAACTCAACATCAAACCCGTGGTGTTCGAAAAGCTTGAGGCGGCGCTGGCCGCCTACTCGTCCGGCCGCTGCCAGGCTTACACCACCGACGCCTCGGGTCTGGCCTCCAGCCGAGCCAAGGACATGGCCAAGCCCGACGACCACGTGATCCTGCCCGAGCTGATCTCCAAGGAGCCTCTCGGTCCGGCCGTGCGCCGGGGCGACGACGAGTGGGCCGCCATCGTCCGCTGGGTCGGCTTTGCCTTGCTGGAAGCCGAAGAGTACGAAGTGACCCAGGCCAATGCCGACCAGATGAAAACCAGCAGCGCCAACCCGGGCGTGATGCGCCTGCTGGGTGCGGGGACCGAAGACACCGGCAAGCTGCTGGGTCTGGACAAGGAATGGGCGTTCCGCGCCATCAAGGCCACCGGCAATTACGGCGAGATTTTCGAGCGCCATGTGGGGCCCAAGACCGCCATTGGCCTGCCGCGTGGCAGCAACAACCTGTGGAGCAAAGGCGGCCTGATGTACGCACCACCCGTGCGCTGAACCCGCTGGCCGGTGCTCCGCACGGCCACATGACAGTCAAGGGCACCGGGGTGAAGGCTCCGGTGCTTCTTTTCAACCTCCTTTTGGTTCA
The DNA here is from genome assembly GCA_031426175.1 of Hydrogenophaga sp. Classification (GTDB taxonomy): domain Bacteria; phylum Pseudomonadota; class Gammaproteobacteria; order Burkholderiales; family Burkholderiaceae_C; genus Hydrogenophaga. The sequence continues at coordinate 4,100 of JANPKR010000239.1, forward strand.
CCCACACCCGAGGCTGTCTTGAAATCCCCCACCCCTCCCATCCGACGGCGACAGTGGTCGCTCAACAGTCGCGCCACCCGCGGCCTGCTGTTCCAGCTGATCGCGCTGGTCCTGATTGCGCTCGGCATCTGGTTTCTGGCCCACAACACGCAACGCAACATGCAGGTGCGTGGCATCCAGAGCGGTTTCGACTTTCTGAGCTCTGCGGCCGGCTTCGACATCGGTGAAACGCTCATTGCCTACGACCCGAGCGAGAGCTATGGCAAGGCCATCTGGGTCGGCGTGCTCAACACGCTGAAGGTGGCGGCACTCGGCATCGTCTTCACCACCATCCTGGGTGTGTTGCTGGGTGTCGGGCGCTTCTCGCGCAACGGTCTGGTGCGGGGCATCTGCTATGGCTACGTCGAGCTGTTCCGCAACGTACCCATACTGCTGCAACTGCTGATGTGGTACTTGATCTTCATCGAGGTCCTGCCTGCCTCCAACGAGGCCTGGAGCCTGTCTGGTCTGTTCTTCCTGAGCAAGGGCGGGTTCGCCTTTCCCTATCCCGCCGCCGGTCTGGGTGCCGTCACGGCGGGAGCGGCGGTGGGACTGGTGGCTGTGTGGCTGTGGCTGCGCCGGGTTCAACTGAAGTTCGAAGCCACCGGACACGATGGCGACCGCCTGTGGACACCGATCGCGCTGGTCATCGCGTTTGCTGTCGCCGGCTGGGCCGTCTCCGGCATGCCGACCGGGTGGAACGTGCCCGAGCAGCTGGCCTTCATGGTCGATGGCGGCGTGTCGGCCACCCCCGAATTCATGACCATCCTGGTGGGGCTGGTCATGTACACCTCGGCCTTCGTGGCGGAGGTGGTGCGCAGCGGTATTCAGTCGGTGAGCCGCGGCCAGGACGAAGCAGCGGCTGCGCTCGGCCTGAACCCACGCCAGAAGATGAAGCTGGTGGTTCTGCCGCAGGCCATGCGTGTGATCGTGCCGCCTCTGACCAACCAGTACCTGAACCTCACCAAAAACTCGTCGCTGGCCGTGGCCATCGGTTACCCCGACGTGGTGTCGATCGCCAACACCACCATCAACCAGAGCGGTCGCGCGGTGGAATGCATCGCCATCATCATGCTGGTCTACCTCACCACTTCGCTCAGCACGTCGTTGCTGATGAACTGGTACAACCAGCGCGTGGCGATCAAGGAGCGATGAACATGTC
>JANPKR010000240.1:0-5529 GCA_031426175.1 Hydrogenophaga sp.
GTCGGCCACCCCGCTCACGCCACAGGACTGGTGTTCGAAGCGTGGGCGCGATGACACCTTGTCAGCTCGTTGCGCCGGTGCGCTCTGCGCAGCGAAATAAAGGAGGAGGCGGCACCAGCCGCCGGGGGACATTCGCGGAGCAGAGCGCACCGGTGCAACGAGCCCGCGAAGGTGGTGGAAAGACCCCGGAAAAAAAGTCAAACCTCCGCCGCCTCCACCAAGAACCGAACCCGCCGCTGCCCCTGCCACTCATCCGCATCGAGACGAAACGCAATTTTCACGCGGGCTGGCAACGGCTCGGTGTGGCCAAACCAGATGCCGTCCACCGGCTCACCCTGGTGCTTGAGCTTCAGCGCCAGGTGCTTCTCACCCACCAGCCGCTGCGACACCACCTGCACCTCTTCGCAAAACACCGGCGGCGCAAAACCCTGGCCCCACACCTCTTTGTGCAACGTGTCCACCAGGTCGGCGCGGCGGTACTTCGTGTCCAGCGCGCCATCGGCCTCGATGCGGCGCTGCAGCGTCGCCGCGTCCAGCCACTCGTGGGCCACCTGCTGCAACGCGGCTTCAAACGTTTCCAGATGCTCTTCGTCGATGGTGCAACCCGCCGCCATCGCGTGGCCACCGAAACGCAACAACACACCCGGGTGCCGCTTGGCCACCAGGTCCAGCGCGTCGCGCAAATGGAAGCCCGCGATCGAGCGGCCCGAGCCCTTCAACTCGTTCTTCTTGCCCTCTGCACCACTGGCTGCGAACACGAAGGTCGGCCGGTGCAGCTTGTCCTTCAGACGCGAGGCCACGATGCCGACCACGCCTTCGTGAAAGTCCGGGTCGAACACGATGAGTGCCGGCGGCGGTTCTTCCGATTCGTCGAACATCTCCTCGGCCATCTGCAAAGCCTGCTCGCGCATGTCGCCCTCGATCGCCTTGCGCTCTCGGTTGATGCCGTCCAGCGTGCGCGCCAACTCATCTGCGCGCAAGGCGTCGTCGGTGGTCAGGCACTCGATGCCCAGCGTCATGTCGGCCAGGCGCCCGGCCGCGTTCAGGCGCGGGCCGAGGGCAAAGCCGAAGTCAAAACCCGTGGCGGCGTCGGGTTTGCGAGCGGCGACGTTGAACAAGGCCGTCATGCCCGGCGGCATGGCGCCGGCGCGCACGCGCTTCAGGCCCTGCGCGACCAGACGGCGGTTGTTGGCGTCGAGCTTGACCACGTCGGCCACCGTGCCGAGCGCCACCAGCGGCAGCAGGGCATCGATCTTGGGCTGCGTCTGCGACGTGAACACACCACGCTCGCGCAACTCGGCGCGCAGCGCCAGCAACACATAAAACATCACGCCCACTCCGGCGATCGACTTGCTTTCGAAAGTGCAGCCTGGTTGGTTGGGGTTCACGATGATGCAGTCCTTCGGCAAAACCACCATGCCGTTCTGGATGGCAGGCAGGTGGTGGTCGGTCACGATGACCTGCAGGCCCAGATCGCGTGCGGCGCGCACGCCCTCCACGCTGGCGATGCCGTTGTCCACCGTCACCAGCACGTCGGCGCCTTGTGCCTTCACGCGCTTCGAGATCGACGGCGTGAGGCCGTAACCATCGGTCACGCGGTCGGGCACGAGGTAGTTCACGCGGTCGAAGCCCATGGGTGCGCCCAGCAGGCGCAGGCCGCGCAGGCCGACCGCGCAGGCGGTAGCGCCGTCGCAGTCGTAGTCGGCCACGATGCAGATCGCCTTGTTCGCGGCCATGGCGTCGGCCAGGGCACGCGCGGCGTCTTGAGCACCCAGCATTTGAGAAGGCGGAATCAGGCGGGCGAGTGCGTCGTCGAGCTCGTCGGTGCTGGTGATGCCGCGTGCGGCAAACAGGCGTGCCAGCAGCGGGTGCAGGCCGCCTTGCTCCAGCGCCCAGGCGGCGCGGGGGGGCACGTCGCGGGTGATGATCTTCATAGGGTTTCCAGGGTCTTCCAGGCCGGGGCGTTGCCCAGCCAGCGTTTGATGAGGCGGCCGGCGCTCGCCACGGCCCCGCGCGGTGCGTTGGTGAAGCGCTGCGCTGCGCGCTCGCCGCACAGGGTGAGTGTGACCGGCTCACCGCGGCGCGCGCGGTCCAGCAGGTCTTTGATCTCGCGGTTGTCGAGTGCTGTCCAGGCTTCTTTCCAGTGCGCCCAATCGGCCTGCAGGGCGGCGCTGCGCAGTTGGTCCGGCATCACCGGCGGCGACTTCAGCGTTGTCGGGTGGTCGATGGCTCCCGCGCCACTGAGCCAGAACCCGTTGACCGGGTGCAGGCGCAAGGATTCGCGCGCATCAAACGCGGGGTGTGTGTAGAACAACATTTGCGCCTCGCTCTGCAGGCGTTTGAGCAGCTGTCCGCCGGTGGGGTTGGCCGAGCTGTCCGTCATCCAGGCCTCCACCGAACGGCCACCCACGCGGTCCAGGCTTGCGCAGGCGATGCCGCGCAGCAGTTCGCCGCTGGCATGCCAGCGCGTGGCGGACTCGTAACGCAGCGTGATGCCGTCTTCCGCGCAGTAGGGTGCGAGCGAGTCGAAGAGAGGACGCGCGTGTTCGTCGCCGAGGCCGAGCTGGTCACCGGGCAGCAAGGTCACCTGCTCCATGCCCACCTGAAAGTGACAGGGCGTGAACCAGGCTTGCGGCAGCGCAGGTGTGTCGCTCTGTGCGGCGGCCCAGGGCAGGAGCCCGTCGGGGTAGGCCGAGCCATCGGCGCGCAGCAGGCCGATGGCCTGCGCCAGCGCACGCTCGTGCGGCGCGCTCAGGCTGTGGTCGGTGCCAGCATCGGTGTGAACCGGCTGCAGCTCGGCCAGCAAGGCGGTGAGGTGGGGCAGTGGCAAGCCCGGCATCAGGGCCCGGCAGGCGGGGTCGCTGGCGCTGGCGAAGGGAACCAGCAGGTGCGTGGCAGGCTCAGAGGCCATGTGGGGAGCGGGCATGACGCGATTGTCGGGGATGCCACAATGCCCGCTGGACCTCACATGCAAACTCCCTACGAACTCATTCTCGGCTGGCGCTACACGCGCGCCGGCCGCGCCACCCGGCGCAACGGCTTCATCTCCTTCATCTCGGGCGTGTCCATGCTGGGCATTGCGCTGGGTGTGGCCGCACTCATCATCGTGCTTTCGGTCATGAACGGCTTCCAGAAGGAAGTGCGCGACCGCATGCTGGGTGTGCTGTCGCACATCGAGGTGTTCGAACCCGGTGGCCAGGCCATTCCCAACCTGGCCGACACGCTGGCGAAGATCGAACGCCACCCCGAGGTGGTCGGCGCCGCGCCTTTCGTGGGCGCGCAGGCATTGATTGCACGCGGCGAAGACATGAAAGGCGCGCTCGTGCGCGGTATCGATCCCGCGCTCGAGCCCAAGGTGACCGACCTTGCAGCCCAGCTGGCCGACACGGTGTTGCCGCGTCTCGTGCCCGGTGAATTCGGTGTGATCCTGGGCGGTGAACTCGCGCGAAGCCTGGGCGTGATCGCGGGTGACAGCGTCACGCTGATCGCGCCCAGCGGACAAGTGACCCCGGCCGGCGTGGTGCCGCGTATCCGCCAGATGACGGTGGTGGGCACGTTTGATTCGGGCCACTACGAATACGACTCGGCCCTGGCCCTGCTGCACCAGGAAGACGCCGCTCGCATCTTCCGCGTGGAAGGTCCGACCGGCGTGCGTGTGAAGATCAAGGACCTGCATCAAGCGCGCGAGGTGGCCGTGTCCATCGCCGCCGACCTCGACCCCGGCTTGCTGGTGCGCGACTGGACGCGCCAGAACCGCACCTGGTTCGCCGCGGTGCAGCTCGAAAAACGCATGATGTTCATCATCCTCACGCTCATCGTGGCGGTGGCGGCGTTCAACCTGGTGTCCACGCTGGTGATGACGGTGACCGACAAGCGCGCCGACATCGCCATCTTGCGCACACTGGGCGCGAGTCCGCAAAGCATCATGGGCGTGTTCATGGTGCAGGGCGCCATGGTCGGCATCATTGGCACCGGCGCGGGCCTGCTGCTCGGTCTGGGCATCGCCTTCAACATCGACACCCTGGTGCCAGCACTCGAACGCTTGCTGGGCGCGAGCTTCCTGCCGCAAGACATCTACCTCATCAGCCGCATGCCCAGCGACCCGCAACAGACCGACATCCTGCCGGTGGCGGTGATCTCGCTGGTGCTCTCGTTCCTGGCCACCATTTACCCGAGCTGGCGCGCAAGCCGCGTCAACCCCGCCGAAGCCCTCCGCTATGAGTGAAATTGTTCTCCAGGCCACGGGCCTCACCAAACGTTTCACCGAAGGCCGGCTCGACGTCACCGTGCTCACGGGCGTGGACCTCACTGTGCGCAAGGGTGAGACCGTGGCCATCGTGGGCGCTTCGGGCTCGGGCAAGAGCACCTTGCTGCACCTGCTCGGCGGCCTGGACGCGCCCACCAGCGGCAGCGTGCAGCTCATGGGGCAAACCATGTCGGGTCTGAGCGCCACGCAGCAGGGCGTGCTGCGCAACCAGCACCTCGGTTTCGTCTACCACTTCCACCACCTGCTGCCCGAGTTCAGCGCGCGCGACAACGTAGCCATGCCGCTGTGGATCCGCCGCCAGGCGCGCAGCGAAGCGGCCGAGCAGGCGCGCAAGATCCTCACGCGCGTGGGTCTCGCCGAACGCCTGGGCCACCGACCGGCCGAGCTCTCAGGCGGCGAGCGCCAGCGCGTGGCGATCGCGCGAGCGCTGGTGACACAGCCCGCCTGCGTGCTGGCAGACGAGCCCACCGGCAACCTCGACCGCAACACCGCCGAGGGCGTCTTCCAGCTCATGCTGGAGCTGGCGCGCGATCAGGGCACGGCCTTCATCGTCGTCACGCACGACGAGACCTTGGCCGCGCGATGCAACCGCGTGCTGAGGTTGACCACAGGTGTGCTGACGTAGGGCGATCCGCCGCCGGGCCGCTCCTAAGGCGGATCAGCCCCCCTAGCGGGCAGCGACCCACGCAGCGGCGGAGCGTGGGGGCTCACGGTTTGGTTCTGACGAATCTGAGGGGCTTGTCCAGCCCCTGCACTTGCATCAGCATCGTCGTGCCCTGCACCTCCAGCCGCTGCGCCTTCTGCAGCGCGTCCAGGTAGCGCGTCTCCTGCTCGTCTACCGCGGGCGCACACGCCATGCGCGTACCTGCCAGTTGCCCGAGCGCAATGCGGTCCTGCATCAGTGTGTAGGAGCCAAAGAAGCGGTTGCACGAGCTGTTGCCCGCGACCCGCCCGGCCTCGGGAAAGGCCAACGTGGCCTGAACGCGGTCGAGCACGCCGCGCCCGCCCAGGTCTTCGAGTCGCCACTCGCTGCCCACCAGCGGTGCAGCGCCGGGTGCACCCGGCAGGGCACAGGCGGTGAGGGCGATCAGCAGGGGAGCTGCGAACCAGGAAATGCGTGACATGGCGGGTCCTTTCGGGATGGGGCCGGACCTTGAGCAGGCTTCTCGGCACAATGACCCGTTATACCGCCATGTGGATCGACTCTCATTGCCACCTCGACGCGCCCGAATTCGGCGCCGACCACGCGCATGTGCCGAGCC
>JANPKR010000241.1:0-12105 GCA_031426175.1 Hydrogenophaga sp.
CAGCCATGCCGGCCCAGCCTGCGCCGACGATGGCGACTTTCATGGAATGAGTGGAGAACGGTCGCAGCGCCGGGCCGCCCCAAGCAAGACCAGCCCCCTTGGGGGGCAGCGGACCACGCGCAGCGGGGGAGCGTGGGGGCCACGAACCCGCCGCCGGGCCGTCCCAAGCAAGACCAGCCTCCTAGGAGGGCATCGACCCGCGAAGCGGTAGAGCATGGGGGTCATAACCTGCCCAAAGCCTGGACCTTCCAAGCCAGCCAGAACTTGCGCAGCGGCGTGAGGCTCACGCGCTGGGTCAGCACCAGCAGCGGGTCCGCGGCGATCTCCTGCAGCAGGGTTCGGTAGATGCTGGCCATCATCAGGCCGGGCTTTTGCGCGCGGCGGTCGGCGGCGGGCAGCAGGGCGAGCGCATCGTCGTAAGTCTGCAGCGCCCGGGTGCACTGAAACTGCATCAGCGCGGCGAAGCGGCGCTGGAAGTCGGCTGGGTCGGTGCCGGGTGCGGCGCCCCGCTGCAGCAACTCGTGCGCCTTCACGTTGAAACTTTGCAATTCGTTGACCGGCAGGTAGATGCGTCCGCGAGCGGCGTCCTCGCCCACATCGCGCACGATGTTGGTGAGCTGGAACGCCAGGCCCAGCCGGTGGGCGTAGGCGGTGGTCTGCAGTTGCGTCTGGCCGAAGATGCTGGCGGCGACATCGCCCACCACGCCCCCCCCCACGTGGCAGTAGCGCTGCAGGTTGGCGAAGTCGAGGTAACGGTTTTGCTCCAGGTCCATCTGGCAGCCATCGATCACGGCGTTCAGATGCCGGGCTTCAATGGCATGGGTGGCGCTCAGCGGCATCAGGGCGCGCATCACCGGGTGGGTGGGCGATCCGGCAAACGACTGCGCCACCTCGCGCCGCCACCAGGCCAGCTTGGTCTGCGCCACGGCCGGGTCGCTCACCTCGTCGACGACATCGTCCACCTCACGGCAGAAGGCATAAAAGGCGGTGATCGCGGCGCGCCGCTCGGCCGGCAGGAAAAGGAAAGCGTAGTAAAAACTGCTACCCGAGGCAGCGGCTTTTTGCTGGACGTAGTCTTGGGGCGTCATGGTCGGGTTTTTTCGCCAAGTGTACGTACCGCCGCCCGACCAGGCCGGTCCGGGGTTGGCAACTTTGTTTTCACGCCGCGTGCCGGTAGCGTCTGAACCAAAACCCCGGCAGCGCAATGGGCCATTGCCGCACTCAAGCGCTCGGCGGTGTCAGCCCGGGTTAATCCGGCGCGGCGTAGGATTCACGGGCAATCCTGCAATCCCCACGAGGTGACATATGAACGGTTCCAATCGTCGCGTCTTCATGCTTCAAGTTGCTGCCGCCAGCGGCACCGCGCTCATGGCTGCCAAAGCCCAGGCGCAGGCCGCCATGGTTGGCGAAAAAGACGCCCAGGCCGTGGCTCTCGGCTACGTGGCCGATTCCACCAAGGTCGACGCCAAGAAGTTTCCCAAGCACGCTGCCACTCAGCTGTGCAGCAACTGCCAGGTGTATGCCGGCAAGCCCGCCGACCCGGCCGGTCCTTGCGCGATCTTCCCCGGCAAGCTGGTGGCCAGCAAAGGCTGGTGCAGCGCTTACGTCAAGAAAGCCGGCTGACACCTGGGGTCGTGGGGAGCTGGCGCTGCCAGCGCCTCACTCGAAGGAGGGCTGGCGTTGCCGCCAGCGCCTCGTGATGTCCCAGCCGTGCGCCAAGCCTGATGCGCTCAGGCACACGGCGACCCAAGGCCAAGGTGCGTCGCTCACGGCAGCGCGCACGGCCAGCATCAGGCACAGGCCTGAGAGCAGGTTCAAGGCGTATTCACCCGGCGCCAACCCTTGGCTCGTGAACCGGTGATAGAGCCACAGCCCGATGCCCTCCAGCACGGTGAACACGATCACCGCGTCGAGCAGCCAACGGATCTGCCAGATGTCCGTCACACCCGCGCAAAGCCCAACAGATGGCTCATGTCTTTGAGGAAGATGCGCACGTGCGCCATGGGTTTCTTGCGTGTGAGCTGCTTGTTCATGTAGGACTCGAAGGTGAGTTGCTGCACGTCCCGGTCTTCACAGATTTTCACGAAGCGCTCTCGCCGCTTTTCGTTCACGTACCAGAACCATTGCATGATGCCGAGGACCGTGAACACCGTGCCATGGAGTTTCATGAAGCGTTTGCGTGCCAGCTTGAGCGCTCGCACATCGCCTGTGGCCAGCAACTCGTGTGCAGCCTGCGCGGCCAGTTCGCCGCCGAGCATGGCGTAGTAAATGCCTTCGCCGGAGGCTGGGGCCACCACGCCGGCGGCATCGCCGGCGAGGACCACGTCGCGGCCGTTGTCCCAGCGTTTCAGCGGTTTCATGGGCAGGGGCGCACCTTCGCGGCGCAGCGTCTCGCAGCCCGCCAGACCGCTGGCTTCGCGCATCTTCTGCACCGAACTGCGCAGGGAAAAGCCCTTGTCCGCGCTGCCGGTGCCGATGCTCATGGTGTCGCCGTGGGGAAAGACCCAGCCGTAGAAGTCGGGTGAAAAACGGCCCTGGTAGTAGACGTCGCAGCGCGTGCCGTCATAGCCGGCGGGCTGGGTTGCCTGTGTGGGAGCGCGCACGATTTCGTGGTACGCGAACACATACTGGGTGTCTTCCACGCCCGGCACGCCACCTTGCCGCGCCACCTGCGACTTGGCGCCGTCTGCACCCACGATGACGCGGGCACGCACCTGTGCCGGCGTGCCCTCGCCGCGCTGTTGACGTTCGCGCGCCGAGTAGTGAACCACGCTGGTGCCGTCCGAATCGCGGCTGAGTTTTTCAAACACGCCGGTGCGCCTCACGGCGCCCGCGGTGGCAGCCCGGGCCCGCAGCCATTCGTCAAAACTTTCGCGGTTGACCATGCCCACAAAACCGTTGTCGATCGGTATGTCGACGTGTTTGTTGGACGGCGCGATCATCCGCGCGCACTGTGCCTTGGCCACCAGCAGCTCGTCGGGAATCGCGAAGTCCTTGATGAGGCGCGGCGGGATGGCGCCGCCACACGGCTTGATGCGGCCAGCCCTGTCCAGCAACAACACCGATCGACCCTGGCGGGCCAGTTCGTGTGCTGCCGTGGCGCCAGCGGGGCCACCTCCGATCACCACCACGTCGAAAATTTCGTCTGTGTTCATGACAGTTGCCTGGGGTTGTTGCCGACGACGAAGGTGTCGTCGGCGTGGGAGAAAGGAGATGTGCGGACGCTGGCCCGGGGCGCTGGTGCAGAGATGCGCCAGGCCAACGCAGCCGAGAGGAGGAAGGCCATGCCTTCGAGGGCGAACACGGTGGCGTAAGCAGAGCCCGGCGTGGCGATCAGCCAGCGGGCAAGATCGCTTGCGCCTGTGCCGACCAGACCCCCCAGGCCGAAGGCCACGGCTTGCGCCGCGCCCCAAAGACCCATGCGCACACCTTCGCGCGCCTGTCGGCCTTCGCCGGCGAGTCGCATCATCGAACCGATGGCGCCAATCGAAAATGCACCGTTGGCCAGGCCCAGCGCAAACACAGTAGCCTTGAGTGGTGAGCCCTCGCCCTGCAGGCCGGCCAGTGTGAGGCCGAACAGTGCCAGCGCCGACGCGATGCAGCCGCCGATGGTCCAGCCGCGCAGCGAGCCGATGCGGCCCAGCACAGGGTGCGAAGGAAAGCGTGCAGCCAGCGAGCCCGAGAACGCCACCAGCAACATGCCAGCCAGCACGCCGCCATGCTGCACGCCCGAGAGCTGGGTGGACGCGCCGGGCGTGTAGCCGAACACGGTGCCGGCAAAGGGTTCCAGGATCAGATCTTGTGCGCTGTAAGCCAGCATGGAGACGAACACGAAGATGGTGAAGCGACGTGCCACGGGTTCGCCCCACACCTGTGCCAGTGCCTCGCGGAAAGCCGGCGCACCTGCCGAGGAGCGCTCGTAACGGGCCTGCGCACCCTCCAGCCCGCGCAGCGCCAGCAATGTCAGGACGAACGCCGACAGCGATACGCAGGAGGTCACAGTCATCAGGCGCTCGGGAGAGTAGGGCTCCAGAAAGTGCCCGGCCACCCCGGCGGTGAGCGCGAAGCCCACGATCATCATCATCCAGACCAGCGTCGCTGCCCCCGCGCGGCGCGGGGCCGGCACGCGCTTGGCCAGCATCACCAGCAGTGAGGTGCCGCTGGCGCTCACGCCCAGTCCCACCAACGCAAAGCCGAGCACGGCCATCGCGATGCCCGCGCTTCGATCGGAGGCCATCCACACCGTGCCCAGTGCCGCCACCACACCGCCGATGCCCAGCACTGCCATGCCGCCCACAATCCAGGGCGTGCGGCGCCCGCCCACGTCGGAGCCGTGGCCCATGCGCGGGCGCGCTATCTGAACAAGGTAGTGCAGGGCAACCAGCATGCCCGGCAGCAGAGCCGGCAAGGCCATTTCGACCACCATCACACGGTTGAGGGTGGACGTGGTGAGCACGACGATGGCACCCAGCGCCATCTGCACCAGGCCAAGGCGCGCGATGCTGCCCCAGCCAAACGGTGTCATGCGCTTGCTCCTGCCATGCCGCGCAGTGCAAAGGCGCTGACCATCATTCCGGACACGAACAGTGGCACGCCGAAACCGCTGTACCAGAGTGCGCGCGATGTCGGGTCGGCAAGGAAGCGCCGCATCATCACCGCCTGGGCCGCCAGCAGACCGGCCACACCGGCCGCGTGCCACGGTTGCCCCCACACCAGGAGCAAGGCGATCACCACCACCTGCGGAACCGCCATGAACCAGCAGGCCACTCGCGCGGCGCGGTCTACACCCAGTTGCACCGGCAGCGAGCGCACGCCCATCTGGCGGTCCCCAGCCACGGCCTTGAAGTCGTTGAGCGTCATGATGCCGTGGGTGGCGGCACTGTAGAGTGCGGCCAGCACCAGCGACTCACCGCCGGGCATGGCGCCGCCGGCCATCACCGCCGCGCCAGTGATCCAGGCGATACCTTCGTAGCTGATGCCGCAGGCCGCATTGCCCCACCAGCCGTTTTCCTTCAGCCGCACAGGCGGCGCACTGTAGGCCCAGGCCAGCAGCAGCCCGAGAGCAGCCGCACCAAAACCCCACGGACCCAGCGCAGTGGCCACGGCCAGGGAAACCAGGGTCCAGCCAATGGCCAGGTACAGACCCCAGTGCCCGGGTATGCGCCCGGACGGAATGGGCCGCTGCGGCTCGTTGATCGCATCCACATGGCGGTCGTACCAGTCGTTCACCGCCTGGCTGGTCGCACACACCAGCGGCCCGGCCAGCGCCACGCCCACCACCGCCAGCAACCAGCGCCCGTCCATGGAAACGCCCGAGGCCACCACCCCGCAGGTGAATGCCCACATGGGTGGAAACCAGGTGATGGGTTTGAACAGTTCGGTGACAGCGGAAAGGGCGGGGAGTTGCATGGAAAAGGTTGTACATCTCCCATCAAAAAGTGTCAAAGAAAAATGACACTTGACGTGTAAACCAAGGGAAAACCCGGGTGAGTGGGAGCTGGCAATACAGCCAGCCAGACGAAAAAAAACCAGCCGGAACGACTGGTCTGATTTCACGGGCACCGCGGATCCGGCTCTGCCGGTCCCAGGTGCCGCCTCCCTCCCGCTGCAGGCGAGAGAGGAGGGAGCCGCAAAGCGGCGCGGGGGTGAATTCTTTCAGTGGCTGTCTTCGCTCACACCTTCAAGAATGCCGAAGCGGCGCAATTTGATGTAGAGGCTCTGGCGCGACAGGCCCAGCATTTCAGCGGCCGAGGCGCGGTTGTCGCCGGTGAGCTCCAGCGCGGCTTCAATGCAGAGCTGCTCGATCAGGTCGGTGGTCTCGCGCACGATGTCCTTGAGCGGAAGCCGGCCGACCAGTTCGGTCATCTGGCTGGCCGAGCGCGGCAGCTCTTTGCTGGCGCGGGTCTCGGTGCCCAGACGACGACCCACGTCGCGGATGGTGAAACCCAGGCAACGCTGCGAACCTGCGTTCACTGCCACGGCCGAAATCTCCACCTCGGAGGTGGAGCCATATTCGCCGCGCAACTGCGTGGCAAACAGGCGCACGCTTCCGTGCTGACGCAGGTTGGTGAGCAGCACCCGGAAATCGACTCCGGTGCGCCCCAGCCACTTCTCAAGCACTTCGCCGCGGGCCTGGTCTTCGCTGCCGAGCTGGCCAAGTTCAAGAAAGGCGCGGTTGGCACTCAAGATGCGACCGTCAAGATCGGTGACCACCAACGCGTCAGGTGCGCTGTCCATCACCTGCAACAGCTGGCTCTTGCTGGCCGAGAGGCTGGGTGCGGCCATGTCCATCGGGCGGGTGAAGCGCAACAGGTAGTGCAGCGTGTTTTCCTGGCGGAATTGAGAGGCCGCCACCACCATGTCCTGGTTGGAGTCAACCAGGCGGATTGTGCAGGGGTCAGCGCGGCCGCTGGAGCGCAAGCGGTCCAGCATGTCGCGCACAGCAGTCTGGCTCGTCTCGTCGAGGCTGCTGAGCAAGGTCCAGCCGGGCAGTCGGGAAGGTTCGCCGAACAGCTCGTGGGCAGCAGGGTTCGCCTCTTCGAGTTTGTCGATCGAGCCTTCCAGAATGAGCACCGGCTCGGAGGCCATCTGAAACAGCAGCCGGTAGCGCGTTTCGACCTGACGCAGGCGCCAGTAATCGCGCTCCATGGACTGCTGGGCCGTGACGAGGCGCTGCTGCAGCGCCACCTGGCCTCTCAGGTCGCGACCGAAGGCAACGCTGTGTGAGACCTCGTCGGTCTGGCCTTTTGACTTGCGATGCACCTGCACCACCGAATACGACAGGGGCAGGTCTGCCCTGTCGCTCATGGGGTGGTTCACATGGCGCCAGCGGGCGCTGTCGGCGCCGGATTTGTCTCGCTGGCCGAGCAGATCGTCGATTTTGGGCTTGCTTTCAACCGTGACCGTCTGCGACCAGGGCTTGCCGATCCAGTCCTGGCAGCCCAGGCCCATCATGTCCTTGCCGATCAGGGCCAGATCCCGGATCACGCCTTCGTTGTCGAGGATGAGCACGAGGTCGGCGGAGGCGGTCACCAGCTCCGCAGCGGCATCTGCGTCCAGACCGGCGAGGAACTGGTCTGCCTTGTCAAACGGCCTGTGGACATAGGCTTGTGACGCCTGCGACATGTTGGACTTTCGTGTTGCTAGCAAAATCACTATGGGGGTGAACGGGCATCAAACCTGACTTCGCGCAAGTCTGTCGGCCAGCAGTTTTTCAGCCATGGCCGGTGCAGCGGGGCCATCGGTGATGATGGCGTCGGCGGGTATCTGATGGCCGAGTTCCGGATGCAAACCAAAGATTGCACCGCCGGCAATTATAGAGACGCCGGGATTGAGGCTTTTTCGGCGAACCTGGGTCATGGCTTCATTCAGCCGTTCGATCCCGGTCTCGCATCCCAGTGAAAATCCGACCACGTCGAACCAGTCTTTCTGCACCATGACGGGCGCACCTTCCGATGCCACGAAGCCCGTAACCACCTCCCAGCCAGCGCGGTGAAAGAACTCGCCCACCAATGAAAGACCGAAGGTGTGCTGTTCGCCCGGGCAGGGGATGAGCAGCACGCGCCGGGCTTCCACCCTGGCGCCTTCACGGTCGAACTGGGCAAAGGCCGCGCTGTTTTCCCGCAGCAGTTGTTGCAGCCGACCCAGGCCCACGGTGACCTCGGTGAAGCTGCACAGATCGCGTTCCCACAACTCACCCAGATAGCGCGCAACCGGTGCGAGCAAGTCCAGGAACACGGATTCGGTGGCCACGCCCCGATCACGCAGGGCAGCCACGAAGCTGCGCAGTGCAGCGTCGTCCTCGTGCAGCACCATCTCGGCAAACGGGATCACGTCTTCCCGGGCGACGTGCAAGCCTTCGGACAAAGGCTGCGCCTGTCCCTCCCGCTGGACCCGGTGGGCCAGCATCAGTCGGGGAATGATTTCGTACTCCACCGCCTTGGCCAGCAACACCGAGCGCAACCCGTCGTCGTTGGAGGCTTCCATGGAGTCCGTGCGCAAGAGGTCGTCGATACCCGGTGCGCTGGAGGGGCTGCACGCCGATTCAGCCCATCCATCGAGGTGTGGTGTACCGAAGAGTTCTGCCTCCGAAGCCGACGATTGCCGGGAATAAGAGCCCATGTGCCTGTCTCCTGGCGCTTGCGCGCTGTGCCGATACGCAGGGGCCACGGTGATTGCCGGAGCTTGTCTTACGAGATCAGAAATTGCGGGGTGCTGTTCATCAAGGGCTGACAGGTTGGCCACTGGGCCGGGGTCAGAACCCTGGAACGCGTTGTACTGCTGTCAACCGGGTGCGTCAAAACATTTCAAAAGACCGTCAGAAAAACTTTACCGGGACCGTCCCTGAGTGTCAATTAAAAAATACGTCAAGTTAAGTTGACACAATGCGCGAGAGCATCTAAATTGGACCCAAGCGAGATTCATGGAGACACCCCAGATGCACCCCGACCGCCAGCGGCCCGCCGGCCGCCCCCTGTACACACCCGACGAACGGGTCAGGCGAGATGCCACGGTGTGGACGCTGGTGCAGGGCATTCTGGCGCCGGTGCAGTTCCTGGTTTTTCTGGTCAGCCTTGGCCTGGTGATCCGTTTTCTGCTCACGGGTGAAGGCCAGAGTGCCGCCACCGTGTCGGTCGTCATCAAGACGCTGACCCTCTACACCATCATGATCACGGGCTGCATCTGGGAGAAGGTGGTTTTCGACCGGTACCTCTTTGCGCCGTCCTTCTACTGGGAAGATGTGTTCAGCATGCTGGTGCTGGCGCTGCACACCGCCTATCTGGCCGCCTTGTTCACCGGCTGGCTGTACGCCCGAGGGCTGGCCTGGCTCGCTTTGACGGCCTATTTCACGTATGTGATCAACGCCGGACAGTTCATTTACAAGCTGCGCATGGCGAGGCTCCAGGGCACCGGCAACGCGTCGGCCCTGCAAGGTTCCGGAGCACCTGCATGAGCCCGGTCATTCCCATTCAGTCGGTTTCAAAGGGCTGCGCTGACGCGCCCGTGCTGAAGGAGCGGGGGCAGCGCGAGGTGTTTTGCGGCCTTACCGGCATCATCTGGCTGCACCGCAAGATCCAGGACGCCTTTTTCCTCGTGGTCGGTTCGCGCACCTGCGCCCACCTGATCCAGTCCGCCGCCGGCGTGATGATCTTTGCCGAGCCGCGTTTTGCCACCGCCATCATCGACGAGCGCGATCTGGCCGGCCTGGCCGACTGCAACGAAGAGCTCGACCGCGTGGTGACCCGCCTGATCGAGCGGCGACCCGAGATCAAGCTGCTGTTTCTGGTGGGCTCGTGCCCGTCTGAAGTCATCAAGCTGGATCTGTCCCGAGCGGCGTCGCGCCTCTCGGGGCGTTTTTCGCCCGACGTGCGCGTGCTCAACTACTCGGGCAGCGGCATCGAAACTACCTTCACCCAGGGAGAAGACGCCTGCCTGGCCTCGCTGGTGCCGGTGTTGCCCACACCAGCGTCCAACGCACCGGCCGCGCTCATGGTGGTGGGCGCCCTGGCCGACGTGGTCGAAGACCAGTTCGCCCGCCTGTTCAAACAACTCGGCATCGGCCCGGTGCAGTTTTTCCCACCGCGTCAGGCCAACGAGATGCCTGCGGTCGGAGCCAACACGGTGTTTTTGCTCGCCCAGCCTTTCCTGGCCGACACGGCCGTGGCGTTGGAGGCGCGCGGCGCCACCCGGCTGCCGGCTCCGTTTCCGCTGGGGGTGGAGGGCACCACCGCCTGGTTGCAGGCGGCTGCTGCCGCCTTCGGAGTTGACGCAGCAACCTTCGAAGCGGCCATCGCTCCGGCCCGCGACCGCGCCACTGCCGCCGTCGCCCGCCAGCGCACGCAGCTCGCCGGCAAAAGCATCTTCTTTTTCCCCGATTCGCAGCTTGAGATCCCGTTGGCGCGTTTCCTCTCGCGTGAACTCGGCATGGCGCTCAAGGAAGTCGGCACGCCGTACCTGCACCGCCAGCACATGGCCGAAGAACTCGCGCTGCTGCCCGAAGGCACCTTTTTGAGCGAAGGCCAGCACGTGGAAAACCAGCTGGATCGCTGCCGCGCCGCCCAGCCCGACATCGTGGTCTGCGGCCTGGGTCTGGCGAACCCGCTGGAGGCCGAGGGCCTCACCACCAAGTGGGCGATCGAACTGGTCTTCACCCCCATCCAGGGCTTTGAGCAGGCGGCCGATCTGGCCGAGCTGTTCAGCCGTCCGCTGGTGCGCCGCCTGCGCCTGGCCGCCTGATCCCTCACCGGCACCCTCACCATGCAACTCACGCTCTGGACCTACGAAGGACCGCCCCACGTGGGTGCGATGCGCATCGCCACCGCGATGAAGGATGTGCATTACGTGCTGCACGCCCCGCAGGGTGACACCTACGCCGACCTGCTGTTCACCATGATCGAGCGCAACGCCAAGCGCCCACCGGTGACCTACACGACCTTCCAGGCGCGCGACCTGGGTGGCGACACCGCCGAGCTTTTCAAGAACGCGGCTCGCGAAGCCTACGCGCGCTTCAAGCCGCAGGCCATGATGGTCGGCTCCTCGTGCACCGCCGAGCTGATCCAGGACGACCCCGGTGGCCTGTGCAAGGCACTCGACCTGCCGGTGCCGGTGGTGGCGTTGGAGCTGCCTTCGTACCAGCGCAAGGAAAACTGGGGCGCGTCCGAGACCTTCTACCAGATGGTGCGCAACCTGGCCGACACCAGCGTGAAGCGCGCTCCGCGCGAAGCTGGCCAGCGCGCCCGTTGCAACATCCTCGGTCCTGCAGCGCTGGGCTTTCGCCACCGCGACGACCTGCGCGAGATCTCCGGTCTGCTCACCGAGATGGGCATCGACATCAACGTGACCGCACCGCTGGGTGCCTCGCCCGCGGACATGGCGCGCTTGGGCGACGCCGACTTCAACGTGGTGCTCTACCCCGAGATCGCCAATGTGGCGGCGGGCTGGCTCAAGCGCACGTTTGGCCAGCCGTCCACCCGGACCGTGCCCATCGGCTCGGGCGCCACGCGCGACTTCATCGCCGAGGTCGCCGAGCTGGCCGGCGTGGACCCCACCGCCGTGCTGGCCAACGCCGAAGCCCGCGCTCCCTGGTACGCCAAGTCGGTCGACTCCACCTACCTCACCAGCAAACGCGTGTTTGTCTTCGGCGACGCCACCCACGTGGTCGCCGCTGCGCGCATCGCCGCACAAGAGATGGGTTTCACCGTGGTCGGCCTGGGCACCTACAGCCGCGAGTTCGCCCGCGAGGTGCGCGAAGCAGCCGCTCTGTACGGCGTTGAAGCGCTCATCAGCGACGACTACCTGGAAGTCGAAGCCCGCATTGCCGAGCTGCAGCCCGAGCTGGTGCTGGGCTCGCAGATGGAGCGCCACATCGCCAAACGCCTGGGCGTGCCCTGCGCGGTGATTTCGGCTCCGGTGCACGTGCAGGATTTCCCGGCTCGCTACTCACCGCAAATGGGTTTTGAAGGCGCCAACGTGCTCTTCGACACCTGGGTGCACCCGCTGATGATGGGTCTCGAAGAACACCTGATCGGCATGTTCCGCGGCGACGCCGAGTTTCATGAAGATGCGGCGCCGTCCCACCTGGGCGGCGCGGTGACGCCCAAGTCGGTGGCGGCAGCGCAACCCGTGCAGCCCGAGACCGTCATGGTCCCGGTCGAGCACGTCGCCGCCAACGAAACCCTCACGCCGCAAGAGGCCACCTGGGGCCTCGATGCCGAAAAAGAACTGCGAAAGATTCCCTTCTTCGTTCGCGGAAAAGCCAAGCGCAACACCGAGCGTTTCGCCATTGACCGAGGGGTGTCCCTGATCACTGTGGAGACGCTGTATGACGCCAAAGCTCACTATGGGCGCTAAGACCCCGACGGCCAGCGCCCAGCTGCCCGTACGGCTGGTGGTGGTGACCATGGACACGCACCTGGCCGGTGCGATCGAGCGCGCACAGCGCACCCTGAAAAACGAGATCCCGGGACTCACGCTCACCTTGCACGCCGCGTCCGAATACGCCGGCAACGACGCCGCCATCGAACGCTGTGTTGAAGACATCGCCAAGGCCGACATCATCGTGGCCGGCATGCTCTTCATGGAAGACCACTTCCTGCCCATCCTGCC
>JANPKR010000242.1:0-6013 GCA_031426175.1 Hydrogenophaga sp.
CCATGTCGAGCGCAAAGCAGGTGGATGTGTTCATGGTGGATCAATGTAGTCCGCGGTCGGCCGGGTGACCTGTCGCGGGTTGGACGCGGTCATTCGGCCAGATCGATCCAGTCGCAGCGCAGTCGTTGCGCCGCGTGAACCCGCTGGCGCCAGCGCACATACAGACCCGGCGTCCAGATGCCTGCCAGACACACGGGCAGCAGCCACAGGGTCTGCAGGATCATGACGGGCATGCAGCCCACCCAGCCCATGAGCCACAGGGTGAGCACGCCATCCCACAGCCGATGCTCCAGCGGGTGCTCCCGGCGGTGCGCCACGTGCCAGCGCTTGATGCGCTCCAGCTCGTCCAGTCTCATGAAAAGATGCATGGCAGACCCCCGGGCATCCCGCCGACATTCGGATCCTGCCAATGTAGGTTTCGCGTCAGAGGCCGTCAACCGGCGCGGTAACTCAGAACAGCTGGTCCGCCAGGGAAATGGGCGCCTCGGTGGCGGCGAGTTCGTCAGCCTTGGCCAGGGAGCCCACGCGCACGCCCAGCAGGCGGATGCGCCGGGTCAGGTCCACCCTCTTGAGGCACAGGCCGGCCTGGCGTCGGATGGTGGCGGTGTCCTGGGTGAAATGATCGATGGTGGTGTCGCGCGTCACGCCCTGGAAGTTGTCGTAGCGCAGCTTGATGCCGATGGTTTTGCCCGCGTAACCCTTGGCGTTCAGGTCGTTGGCCACCTGTTCACACAGCCGCGTGAAGATGGCACCGAGCTCGGCGCGGTCTCGCACGGCGTGCAAGTCGCGCTCGAAGGTGGTCTCGCGGCTCATGCTCACCGGCTCGCTTTCGGTCTGCACCGGTCGATCGTCCCGACCCCACGACACCTCGTGCAGCCAGGCGCCGTGACTTTTGCCGAAGTGCTCGATCAGCCAGCCGCGCTCGCGCTGCGCGAGTTCGCCGATGGTGTGGATGCCGTGGCCCTGCAGCTTGGCGTCGGCCTTGGGGCCCACGCCGTTGATCTTGCGGCATGGCAGCGGCCAGATCAGCGTTTGCAGGTCGTCGGTCTGCACGATGCTGATGCCGTTGGGCTTGTTGAACTCGCTCGCCATCTTGGCGATGAGCTTGTTGGGCGCCACGCCGATGGAACAGGTGAGGCCTGTGGCCTGGAAGATGCTTTTCTGGATCAACCGCGCCAGAACTCGCCCGCCTTCGCGCTGACCACCAGGCACGTGGGTGAAGTCGATGTACACCTCGTCCACGCCCCGGTCTTCCACCACCGGTGCGATCTCGCGGATGGTGCTTTTGAACAGCCGCGAGATGCGGCGCACTTCTTCAAAGTCCACCGGCAGCAGGATCGCTTGCGGGCACAGCTTGGCGGCCTTCATCAGCCCCATGGCCGAGCCCACGCCGAACTGGCGCGCTGCGTAGGTGGCGGTGGTGGCCACGCCGCGCCCGGTGTAGCCGGCCAGGCGCGGGAAAAAGTCGACCGGGATGTGGTCCAGGCTGTCGGTGGCCCATTCGCGGTCCGGGTAGGCCTCGCGCAGGCGCTGCAGCAGGTCGTCTGCGCGCCGCCGGCCGCCGCCGATCACCACCGGCAGGCCCTTGAGTTGCGGGTAGCGCAGCAACTCCACCGACGCGAAGAACGCGTCCATGTCCAGGTGGGCAATGCGCCGGGGCAGGGTCTCGTCGGTGGGGGCGTTCACGCGGTCGAGCATAGCGGGATTACCATGGCGCGAGACGCTGGCCACCGGCCAGCGCGCCCCTTCAGGAGGACATTTCATGAACACCATCGCCCGCCTCGTGACCGCTGTTTTGATCGCCGCCGGCATTGCCGTTGCCGGCTTTGCTGTCAGTCAGGGCCTGGAGCGTTTTCGCATGTCGGACCGCTCGGTCACGGTCAAGGGGCTCGCCGAAAAAGACGTGGAAAGTGACTTCGCTGTGTGGACGCTGTCGTTCCGCCGCGCGGGCAACGATTTCGGCGGTGTGCAACAAGCACTGGCAGGCGATCGGGACAAGGTGACCGCTTTTTTGAAAGCGCGTGGTTTCACCGATGCCGAAGTGGAGGCCAAGCCCTTGCAGGTGCAAGACCTGTTCACCCGAGAGTACGCGCAGGGCAACCAGCCGTTCCGCTTCAACGGCACCGGGCAGGTGCTGGTGAAGTCGGCCCGGGTGGCCGAGGTGGAAGGCGCCGCGCGCGCGGTGGACCCGCTGATCCAGGCCGGCGTGCAGCTCGGCGGTGAAAACGAGGGTGGTCGCAGCGGACCGCGTTTCCAGCTGCGTGGTTTCAACGACATCAAGGCACCTCTGCTGGCCGAGGCCACACGCAACGCACGCGAGCAGGCCGACAAATTCGCGGCAGAAGCGGGCGCCCAACTCGGCCCGTTGAAAAACGCCAACCAGGGTGTGATCCGCATCACCGGCGACGACGGCAACGACTTCGACGATGGCAGCTCGCGCATCAAGCGGCTGCGGGTGGTGAGCACGTTCGAATATGAGCTGAAGTGAACGAGCGTCAGATCGCCTTCTGGATCAGCCAACCCTCGAACAGGTAAGGCAGGCGCGGCCCGACCTGTTCTGGCACGCCGCCCTTGCTCTCCACGCTGATCGCCAGCTTGGTCACGCCGGCCAGCTGGGCTTCCTTCGCAGTCAGCTGCAGCGTCTTGAACTTGCTCTCGATCACCCCCAGCGAGCGCGGCGGTTGGCCGCTGGCGAGCGCCCACAGCTGCATGCTGTCTTCACGCCCTTCTTTCACCTCGTTGAGCCGCTGCACCTGCAATACACCGGCCTGCGGGTCGAGCGTCACCAACAGCGCGGGCAGTTCCTGCGCGTCAAGCAGCACCGACACATACCGCACTTGAGGCGTGACCGCCAGCCTCTCCTGCAGGTGCACGATCTGCGCCTTGAGCTGTTCGTACATGCTGGCCATGGTGGCCGCGCCCACCAGCAGCACCAGCGACAGAGCCACGCTGATGCCCAGCCACAGCTTGGACGTTCGGGGCCGTGGCGCTGGCTCGGGGGGGGTCATGCGGTGGCCGTCGGGTAGGTGCCGGGCAACAGGATGCTTTTGTCCACTGTCTCGATGTTGGTGTGCCCGCAGAAGGCCATGGTGAGGTCGAGCTCGCGGTGGATGATCTGCAGGCACTTGGACACGCCTTCTTCGCCCATGGCGCCCAGGCCGTAGAGCATGGGGCGGCCGATGTAGACACCGCGTGCGCCCAGCGCCCGGGCCTTGAGCACGTCCTGACCACTGCGGATGCCGCCGTCCATGTGCACCTCGATCTGGCTGCCCACCGCGTCCACGATGGTGGGGAGCGCTTCGATGCTGCTCTGCGCCCCGTCAAGCTGGCGACCACCGTGGTTGCTCACGATCAGTGCGTCGGCACCTGAGGCCACGGCCAGCTTCGCGTCTTCCACGTCCTGAATACCTTTGAGAATGAGCTTTCCGCCCCAGCGTTTCTTGATCCATTCCACGTCGCCCCAGTTGAGTGCCGGATCGAACTGCGTGGCCGTCCAGGCGCTCAAGCTGCTCATGTCGGCCACACCGCTCACGTGGCCAACGATGTTGCCGAACTGCTTGCGCTTCGTGCCCAGCATGCCCAGCGCCCAGCGGGGTTTGCCGGCGATGTTGATCATGTTGGCGATGGTCAGCTTGGGCGGGGCCGACAGGCCGTTCTTCAAGTCCTTGTGGCGCTGGCCGAGAATCTGCAGATCGAGCGTGAGCACCAGCGCCGCGCACTTGGCCGCTTTGGCGCGGTCGACGAGGCGTTCGATGAACGCGCGGTCTTTCATGACGTAGAGCTGGAACCAGAAACCTTCGCCGGCGTGCTGCGCCACGTCCTCGATCGAGCAGATGCTCATGGTGGACAGCGTGAACGGGATGCCCATCTTTTTCGCGGCCCGCGCAGCGAGGATCTCGCCGTCGGCGTGTTGCATGCCGGTCAGGCCTGTGGGCGCGATCGCCACCGGCATCGCCACGTCCTCGCCCACCATGGTGCTGCGGGTGCTGCGGTTTTCCATGTTCACCGCCACGCGTTGGCGCAGCTTGATCTTCTGGAAGTCCTCGGTGTTGGCGCGGTAGGTGCCTTCGGTCCAGGAGCCCGAATCAGCGTAGTCGTAAAACATGCGCGGCACGCGCTTCTTGGCCAGGATGCGCAGGTCTTCGACAGTGGTGATGACGCTCATGGGGTCTCCAGATTTGTGGGGGACAGGTTTTGGAACATGGTAGCGGCGCACCCAGGAAAAGGCTTGTGAAAGCGGGACAGCGTGGATTGAAATTTTTGGTGACGTGTGTCAGGCACTTTCTGGAAGGCACCGTGCCCGCTCCGCCTCGCTCAGCGGCTCCAGCCAGCCCAGCTGCTTTTCCAGCACCGCCACCGTGGCCTCGGACGCATCACCGCCACGCACCTGCCGCGCGGTGATGCGCTCGCGCAGCACGGCCAGCGGTGCCTCGGTGGCCAGGATGTGGAACGGGCAGCCGGCCGCCTGCGCCAGCGCGGCGAAGGCTTCGCGCTCCTGGCGGCGCAGAAAGGCGGCATCCACCAGCACCGACCAGCCCGCTCGCAGCAGCAGCCTGGCGCGCTCCAGCAGGTGGGCGTAGGTGTCGGTGTGCGCCTGCGGGCTGTACAGCCCGTTGTCCAGACCCGAGCCGCTGGCCTGCGTGGCGCCCAGGCCGTGCAGGCGCTTGCGTTCGACGTCGGAGCGCAGGCGGATTGCCCGGCCCGTGGTCTCGGCCTGCAGCCAGCGGCTGGAGGCCCAGGTCTTGCCGCTGCCTGAGAGGCCGTGGGTGATGACGAGTTGTGGCGCGGGCGGCTGTGTGATGCGTTGGGCCAGTGCGATGTAGCCACGCGCCTCGCTCAGTGCGGTGGCCACGTCGGCGCCCGCTTGCTGGCTGCGGATCAGCGCCACCTTGGCGCGCACCAGCGCACGGTACACCGCAAAGAACGGCAGCACATCGGGCGCGGTGGTGTCGCCGCTGGCATCCAGCCAGTCGCTGAGCAGGCCATTGGCCAGGCCGGGTTGGCCGTGGTCGAGCAGGTCCATCCAGGTGAAAGCCATGTCGCTGGCCACATCGATCCAGCGCAGCGCGTCGTTGAACTCGATGCCGTCGAAGGGCACGACCTCCTCGCCGATGAGCACCAGGTTGGCCAGGTGCAGGTCACCATGGCCTTCGCGCACGCGGCTGTTGGCCAGGCGCTGCGCCAGCAGTGGGGCCAGCTGCGTGGCGTGTGCTTCGGTCCATGTGTTCAAAGCGTCGATCATCGGGACATCGCTGGCGCTTTTGAGGCCCGCGCGCAGCGCGCTCAGGTTGTCGCGTGCGAACCTCAGCACGTCGTCCGCCTTGCCCCACGGGTCATCGACCGTGGCCACCACCGCAGTGGCCTGAAACGTCGCCATGCGTTGTGCCAGTGCGTGGAGGTGCCCGGGTTTCAAGGCGCCACGCATGCACAGGTGGTCCAGGCGCTGGTCCTCGTCGAAACGGCGCATGTGCACCGCCCATTCGATGGCTTGGCCATCGTCCGAACCGGCCTCTCCAAAGCGTGGTTCGGTGGCCGGGCCAACGATGGGCACCGCTTCCAGGTAAAGATGCGATGCCGGGTTGGCGGTCTCGAAGCGCCGGTTGAGCCGCACTTCGGCCTCGCAGGCCGCGCGGCGCAGGGCCAGTGTGCTGAAGTCCATGAAGGGCAGACGCACCGGCTTCTTGATCTTCCAGGCATGGTCGCCAGCCAGCAGCACCCAGGCACCGTGCGTCTCCATCAGGTCCACGCTGCCCACAGGGTGCGGGTAGCGCAACGCCTCCCGCAGGACGCCGATGAGCTGGGGTGTGCTGGCCGTCATATAGCGCGATCAACCCAGCGTGTAGTCGTTCAGGTTGACCGTTTTCACGCCATCGACGTACTCCCGCGTGAAGCCTGGAAACAGCGCGATCACGCGACCGCTTTCCAGCCGGTACCAACTGCGGCACTGGCTCCACACCGAGCCGCCCAGGCGGGCCTGCAGCCGCTGGTTGTGTGTGGTCATCACGTCAGGCCG